>JADLBA010000194.1 GCA_020848015.1 Crocinitomicaceae bacterium
ACGCTTTGTATTGAAAAAAGAGGGATGCTCAAGAATCAGGTGTACCTGACCAGTGACAGAGTAGAACTCACTTTTGAAATGCCTCTGGCGGAAATTGTTTTTGATTTCTACGACCGCCTAAAAACCATCTCGAAAGGATATGCCTCGTTCGATTATTTCCCATTGGGGTACCAGCAAAGTCATCTTGTAAAAATGGATATCATGCTGAATGGCGACCCTGTAGATGCCTTGTCAGCACTGATCCACCGCGATCATGCCTTTGACCTCGGAAAAAAAATATGTATCAAACTGAAAGAACTCATTCCGAGACAGCAGTTTGAAATAGCTCTTCAGGCTGCTATCGGCGCGAAGATCATTGCCAGGGAAACCATCAAAGCACTGCGCAAAGACGTTACTGCCAAATGTTACGGCGGTGACATTTCCCGAAAAAGAAAACTGCTGGAGAAGCAGAAGGAAGGAAAAAAGCGGATGAGACAGGTAGGATCCGTTGAGGTGCCACAGGAGGCATTTTTGGCGGTATTGAAATTAAATTCGTAAAGACGCAATATATCGCGTCTCCATAATTCATCATAGAAGTGCGATTTATCGCGCCTCTGCGAATATTCGCGTCCCCGCAATTTGGTAAAATCGTATTCCATCAATACATTGGCACCTGAAAGCATTTTTATTAAAAATACGCACGCGCCATGAGCTATCCCTATCAGGTAAAATCGTTAGAAGAGTATAAAGCTGCTTACGCAAAAAGTGAAGCAGATCCTGGTGCATTCTGGGCGGAAATCGCTTCCCATTTTTCATGGAGAAAAAAATGGGATACCGCATTGGAATGGAATTTCACAGAGCCTAAAGTGGAATGGTTCAAAGGTGGGCGCCTGAACATTACCGAGAACTGCATAGATCGTCATCTCGAAAAAAATGGAAATACACCTGCCTTGATCTGGGAATCGAACGATCCGGATGAAGCACACCGTTCGTTGACCTATCGCCAACTCTATGAAAAGGTTTGCCAGTTTTCTCATGTATTGCGCAACAACGGCGTAAAAAAAGGCGACCGTGTTTGCATTTATATGGGCATGATCCCTGAGCTCGCGATTGCCGTGCTTGCATGTGCCCGTGTAGGAGCTATCCATTCAGTGGTATTTGGGGGATTCAGTGCGCAGAGCATTGCCGATCGAATTCAGGATGCGCAGGCAACAGTTGTAGTAACCTGTGACGGTGCTTTTCGTGGTGCAAAAGATATTCCTCTGAAAGGAATGATTGACGATGCGCTGGTGACCTGTCCGTCGGTGAAAAGGGTTATTGTGTGTACGCGCACCCGCACTCCAGTGAGCATGATCAAAGGCCGCGACACCTGGTGGGAAGATGAGATCCGGAAAGTGGAAACACAAGGACTCACTGATTTTCCTGCGGAGGAAATGGACAGTGAAGATCCACTTTTCATTCTCTATACATCCGGAAGTACCGGTAAACCGAAAGGAGTTGTGCACACACATGGCGGATTCATGATTTTCACCGCCTACACCTTTGTAAATATGTTCCAGTATAAACCGGGAGAAATTCATTTCTGCACTGCCGACATCGGATGGATCACCGGACATAGCTACATTGTATATGGACCGCTCGGTGCAGGAGCCACCTCTCTGATGTTTGAAGGGGTTCCTACCTGGCCCGATGCAGGAAGATTCTGGCAGATCGTGGACAAATACAAGGTCAATATTCTATATACTGCACCCACTGCAATTCGCAGTCTGATGGGATATGGAACCCAATACCTCGAAGGCTATCAACTCGACTCACTTCGCGTTCTCGGAACAGTAGGAGAACCCATCAATGAGGAGGCCTGGCACTGGTACCACAAAAATGTCGGAAAAGAAAAATGTCCGGTAGTGGATACTTGGTGGCAGACCGAAACCGGCGGAACCATGATCTCTAACCTCGCCGGAATTACACCCGCAGTGCCCAGTTTCGCCACCCTTCCAATGCCGGGTATTCACCCGGTACTCATAGATGAAAAGGGAGAAGAAGTGAAGGGGAACGGAGTCAGTGGCAATCTCTGCATCAAATACCCGTGGCCGGCAATTTTACGCACTACGTACGGCGATCACGAACGGTGCAGAACGAATTATTTCGCTACCTATTCCAATCTTTATTTCACAGGCGACGGGGCCTTGAGAGATGAAAACGGTATGTACCGGATTACTGGTCGCGTGGACGATGTATTGAACGTCAGCGGACACCGCATCGGCACCGCTGAAGTGGAAAATGCGATCAATATGCATACAGGAGTGGTGGAGAGTGCTGTGGTTGGTTTTCCTCATGACATCAAAGGACAGGGGATCTATGCGTTTGTCATATATAGTGGGGGGCATTCCAATGACGAACAACTTACACGACAGGATATTCTTCAGACTGTATCACGTGTGATCGGTCCTATTGCGAAACCAGACAAGATACAGTTTGTAAAAGGACTTCCCAAGACCCGTAGCGGAAAGATCATGCGGCGCATTCTTCGCAAAATTGCCGAAGGAGAAACAGCGCAATTGGGAGATACTACAACATTACTTGATCCGGGAGTGGTGGAGGAGATTGTGGTGGGGAAAGTCTGATTTATATGATAGTGTTCTCATTAGCAATTTTACATGGGAGGGCGGCTAAGTCACTACTGCCGAATAAGGTGAAACCAGAGGTTATTCCTGCGAACAGAAAGGATGAGGAAGGCCAATCACTTATTTCTTATAGCGGCAATACCGGGGAGTTCAATGCCTTCAAGATATTCGAGCATAGCACCTCCTCCCGTAGAAACATAGCTTACTTTATCGGCAAGGCTATACTGATTGATGGCGGCTACCGAGTCACCTCCACCCACAAGGGTGAAGCATCCGTTTGATGTAGCAGATGCCAATTCTTTTGCAATTTCGATTGTTCCCGTTGCAAACTTTTCTATTTCGAAAACTCCCATAGGGCCATTCCATAGGATAGTTTTTGAGCGATGAATTATTTCTTTATAATGTTCAATGGTTTTTGGGCCAATATCCAACCCCATCCACCCTTCCGGGATGGAGTCAATTTCGCATATATCGATCCGGGCATCGTTTGAAAACTGATCTGCAATCACTGCATCGCCCGGCAGATAAAGGTTTACATTTTTATTACGCGCTTTTGCCAAGAGATACAAGGCGGTTTCAAGCTTTTCATCTTCAACCAAACTGTTTCCCGTTTTGCCTTTTTGTGCTTTAATAAAAGTAAATGCCATCCCTCCGCCGATAAGAATATTGTCAACGCGACTGAGCAGATTTTCTATAATCGCAATTTTCCCGGAAACTTTGCTGCCACCAATAATAGCAGTAACAGGAGGTTGTGCGTTGTGTAATACACGGTCAATATTCCGAATTTCGTCTTCCATCAGGTAACCAAAAAGTTTATCCGTAGGGAAAAATTTTGCAATCACTGCGGTAGAGGCATGGGCTCTGTGTGCGGTGCCGAATGCATCGTTCACATATACGTCGCCGAGTTCGGCCAGTTGACCCGCAAAAAACTCATCGCCGGCCTCCTCTTCTTTGTAAAAGCGGAGATTTTCCAGCAAAGCGATATTTCCGTTTTTAAGATTATTTACTACCGACAAAGCCTCTGAACCGATGCAATCGTTGGCAAAGAAAATTTCTTTTCCAAGCAATTTGCCGAGTCGGGAAACTAGATGTTTCAGTGAAAATTTTTCTTCTGGCCCATTTTTCGGCCTCCCGAGATGTGACATCAGAATGGCTCTGCCACCATCTGAAATGATTTTTTGGATGGTTTTTATTGCTGCGCGGATTCGCGTGTCATCAGTAATATGGTATCCGGCATCGAGCGGCACATTAAAATCAACACGAACCAGAACCCGCTTTCCGGTAAAATTGTATTGGTCTATCTGGTAAAACATCAGGAGAATAATTGTGTCATTGAAACTTTTTGCGAAAGAATAGTATGAAGGGTGGATATATTGATTCTTTCCTGCTTCATTGAATCGCGCTCGCGGATGGTAACCGAATGATCATTCAGTGTTTCGTGATCTATGGTTATACAATAAGGTGTTCCAATGGCATCCTGACGGCGGTATCTTCGGCCTATGGCATCTTTATCATCGTACTGCAGGTTGAAATCGAATTTTAACAAGTCAACGATCTCTTTTGCCTTTTCCGGAAGACCATCTTTTTTTAATAGAGGCAATACAGCAACTTTTACCGGTGCAAGTGCGGGATGAATATGAAGAACCGTTCTCTCCGTCCCGTCTTCCAATTTTTCTTCATTATATGCATTGGACAGCACAGCGAGGAACATCCGGTCGAGGCCAATGGAGGTTTCTACTACATAAGGAACATAACTCTCTTCGCTTTCGGTATCATAATACCGGATTTTTTTTCCGCTGTATTTTTCGTGATTAGAGAGATCGAAATCGGTTCTTGAATGAATACCCTCCAATTCTTTGAACCCCATTGGAAAATTAAATTCAATATCACAGGCCGCATTGGCATAATGGGCGAGCTTGAGATGATCGTGAAAGCGATAATTATCTTCGCCCATACCCAGTGCTTTGTGCCATTTCATTCGCGCTTCTTTCCAGTAGGAATACCATTCGAGTTCTGTCCCCGGTTTTACGAAGAACTGCATTTCCATCTGCTCAAATTCGCGCATTCGGAAGATGAACTGCCGTGCAATTATTTCGTTGCGGAACGCTTTTCCAATCTGGGCAATGCCGAACGGAATTTTCATTCTACCGCTTTTTTGTACATTTAGGAAATTGACGAAAATTCCCTGTGCTGTTTCTGGTCGCAGGTAGATAATTCCCGCATCACCGGAAACTGCGCCCAATTCTGTTTTGAACATCAGGTTAAACTGGCGCACATCTGTCCAGTTGCGCGAACCCGTTTCAGGATCGGCTATTTCAAGCTCTTCTATCAGTGCTTTTACATCGGCGAGGTCTTCTGCTTCAAGTGATTTTTTAAATCGCGCATTGATTCCATCAATTTTTTCCTGGTTGCGTATTACGTTCGGATGCGTAGAACGGAACATGACTTCGTCGAATGATTCACCAAACCTTGCTCTCGCTTTCTCCACTTCCTTTTCGACCTTGGCCTCTATTTTTTTTACATAATCTTCAATGAGCACATCCGCCCTGTAGCGGCGTTTGCTGTCTTTGTTATCAATCAGCGGATCGTTGAAAGCATCCACGTGCCCACTGGCTTTCCACGTGGTCGGGTGCATAAAAATGGACGCATCAATTCCAACAATATTTTGGTGCAGCCGAGTCATGAAGCTCCACCAATACTGCTTAATATTGTTTTTCAGTTCTGCGCCCAATTGCCCATAATCATAGGCTGCACTGAGACCGTCGTATATTTCTGATGAGGGAAATACAAAGCCGTATTCCTTTGAGTGCGAAATTACTTTGCGTAGTTTATCGTCCGAGTTTTGCATAGCGGGCGCGAAGATAAAACAATGAGATCAAGAAGGGTGAAAACAACCGATTTGCACGGTTATTCTTCTTGCTTCTTTCGCACGGTTTTGGGGAGACAGGAGGTTGCTTTCTACCGGTATTTTTTCACATTATTGAAGCAACTCTCTTCTGATTGAAAAAATGAGCAACCTTTGGCCGCGTTAAATTTTTTTCTCGTCATGCATCGCGTTCAGGATAAGGAGTGCATCTTTCAGGTTGTGTACATCGTTGAAAGAAATGCGCAATGATCCGTCTTTTTCGTACATTTTTCCTGCATCTGGATTGAGTTTAATAAAACCGAGCACCCTGTCGAATTTTCCCGACTGATAAAAGGGAGAGTTTTCGTCGGATAGAAAATATCCGATCATTTTCCGGCTTTTCAATACTAATTTTTCAAATCCGATATCATTGGCTAACCAACGCAGACGCATCGTATCTATCAATGCGATGGTAGGAGACGGAATTTCGCCGAACCGGTCTGTCAACTGTTCTGTAAAATGGATCAGGTTCTCTTCGGACACAATATCGTCCAGCTCTTTATAGAGAGCAATCCTCTCAGCTATACTGCTGACGTAATCATCGGGAATCAGGATTTCGAAATCGGTTTCCAGGGAGGTTTCTTTGATAAATTTCTTCGTCTTTTTTATTTCCTCTTCGTATAGATCATGAAAGTGTTCCTGCTTGAGTTCTGTGATGGCTTCGTTAAGAATTTTCTGATAAGTCTCAAAGCCAATATCGTTGATAAACCCGCTCTGTTCACCCCCCAGCAGGTTACCGGCTCCGCGAATGTCGAGATCGCGCATTGCAATATGCAGCCCAGATCCGAGGTCGCTGAATTGTTCGATAGCGGTCAATCGTTTCTTTGCATCAGACGATAGAAGATGTAGCGGCGGGCATAGCAGGTAGCAAAAAGCGTGTTTGTTATTTCTGCCAACCCTTCCACGCAACTGGTGAAGATCACTCATTCCAAAATGGTGAGCATCGTTAATAATGATGGTATTTGCATTAGAAATATCAATTCCGCTTTCGACGATTGCCGTACTCACCAGCACATCAAAATTCCCTTCGATGAAACCGGTCATCACATCTTCCAGCTCTTCGCCCCCCATTTGGCCATGCGCGACACCTATCCGCACATCAGGACAGAGGCGTTGTATCATTCCGGCAATATCGCGAAGATTTTGTACACGGTTGTGAACAAAGAAAACCTGACCTCCTCGTTGTATTTCATAACTCACAGCGTCTCTGATCACCTCTTCGTTGAAGGGGCGAAGGGAGGTCTGGATAGGGTGGCGGTTGGGCGGGGGAGTTTGTATGATGGAAAGATCCCTTGCCCCCATCAGCGAAAATTGAAGTGTTCGTGGAATAGGGGTAGCGGTAAGAGTCAACGTATCCACATTCTCCTTCATTGTCTTCAGTTTGTCTTTGACTGCTACACCGAATTTTTGTTCTTCATCAATAATGAGCAGTCCGAGGTCTTTGAATTTAATTTTTTTTCCTACGAGGGCATGTGTTCCGATCAATATGTCAATTTTTCCCTTTTCCAGTCTCTGTAATGTCTCCGTCACTTGTTTTGCACTTTTGAAGCGATTGATATAATCAACCGTGCAGGGAAAATCTTTTAGCCGTGCAGAAAAACTTTTATAGTGTTGCAGGGAAAGAATGGTTGTAGGAACCAGCATCGCCACCTGCTTTCCGTCTGTCACAGCTTTGAATGCGGCACGCATGGCTATCTCGGTTTTACCAAAGCCAACATCGCCGCAGATCAGCCTGTCCATCGGAGAAGTGTTTTCCATGTCTGCTTTTACCGCTTCTGTAGCTTTGAACTGATCCGGTGTATCCTCATACATAAAAGATGCTTCCAGTTCGGTTTGCAGGTCACTGTCTGGAGCATAAGACCACCCTTTAGTCGCTTTTCTTTTTGCATAAAGTTTGATCAGATCATAAGCAATCTCTTTGACTTTCGCTTTTGTTTTTCGCTTGAGGTTTTGCCAGGCATTGCTTCCAAGTTTATCAATGCCAGGTTGAGTACCTTCTTTTCCTACGTATTTACTGATGCGGTGAAGAGAGTGAATGCTCACATAGAGAATATCACCTCCTCTATATGTTAGCCGGATAGCTTCCTGTTCTTTGCCATTTACATCAATCTTCTGCAAACCACTGAACTGCCCTATTCCGTGATCAATGTGCACCACATAATCTCCTGGTTGCAGCGACAGAATTTCTTTCAGCGTAATTGCTTCTTTGTTTTTCTTAAAACCCTCTTTGAGCCTGAAGCGATGATACCGTTCAAATATCTGATGATCGGTATAAACAAGGAGCTTCAGTTCGCGATCCACAAATCCTTCGTTCAGTTCAAGCGTGATCGGTTGAAAATGCACGGCGTGGTCTTTGTCTTCAAATATTTGATAGAGTCGTTCCACTTGTTTGGCCTGGCCGGCAACCAGCACGTTGGTATAACCCTGCTTTTTGTTGTTGGCGAGGTTTTCGCCGAGGAGATCAAAGTTTTTATTAAATGCAGGCTGTGGCATCATATCAAATTCGATGACCGATCCCTCTGCAAATTTTCTTTCGATACCAAACTCAATGATTGTTTTCTGATAAAACAACCTGAGCAAATCTTCTTTTCCGGTATAAAGTTCATCGGGTTTTTCGTGTGCGAGGACATTGCTGAGTTTGTTGTACTGAACCGCCGCTTTTTCTAGTTCACGAGTCATCACATCCAAGCATCCGGCAGTATCATAAATCCACAACACACTGTCAGCGCCAAGAAATTCGATAAGGTTAATACGCGCCTCTTCTGTGTGCCGTACACTAACATTGGGCACAATCGTAGCCCTTGTCATTTTGTTGATTGAAAGCTGGGTGGTGGGATCGAACTTCCGGATACTTTCCACCTCGTTGCCGAATAATTCAATACGATAAGGGTGATCGAAGGAGAAAGAAAACACATCGAGGATTCCGCCGCGAACGGCATATTGTCCGGGTTCATAGACATAGTCCACCTTTTCAAAACCGAACTCGTGAAATATTTCATCAATAAACTCAAGTGATAGGCTGTGCCCTACCTCGATATCATAAGTGCTTCGCGACATTTCCTTTTTTGTCACCACTTTTTCGGCAATTGCTTCATTGTAGGTGACAATGATTTTGGGTTCCTGCGCTTTGTTGAGTTCATTCAGAACTTCTGCTCGCATGGCTACGTTCGCATTCTCCGTCTGCTCTTCTTGATAAGCAATCCGCGCACTGCGGGGAAAAAATAAGATATTTCTTTTTTTTGTGGTACTGTCGTCAGTGTTTTCGACCGAAAAAAGCTGCTCAAGATCATTCATAAAATAGGCGGCTTTTTCTTTATCTTCCAGTACAAAAAGCGAGGTGCGTTTTGTTTTTTCGATCCACGAAGAGGCAATCATCGAGGCGGACGATCCCGCTAGTCCTTTCAAAAATATTCGTGCATTTTCCTGTTCACTGAGTGAAAGGATTTTTTCCGTTTTCGGAGAATTATAATAAAACGCTCTGAGCTCGTTCAGTGTCATAGTGTGTAAAATGCCCTAAGGCCGGAGACAAATTCTCCGGCCTTTTTTGGGGGTGCAAAGATGCACTATGTTGAGGTCATTTTGAAAAGGGCAATTGGGATTATGCGTCACTATTTTCTCAGCGACAGGAAACAGGAGAAGATGAAAAAAAAGAAAAGTCAGAACGCAGGAGAAGGAAAACTTACAGTATTATTTATACCTTCGTAGATGATGATTTCTGCGATGATCATGCATCATGCAGACAGAGTAACCAACAAAATTGAAAAATAAAGCAATGAAAACATTTTATCATGCAATTGCATCCGTAATTTTTTTAATCCCCGCATGTCTGTTCGCTCAGGTGCAGATGGACAAAAAAATAGAACTCACAGGGGTGAATGGCGACCGAATGTTGACCAACCTCGAATCGCCGGTTGATCCCACAGATGCCGTCAACAAAGCTTATGTGGATGCTGCGGTGGCAGCCACCGGCGGGTCTGGTCCCACCATGATCTCTGATGAGTCATCTTCCAGCGTGGCCAATTTTGGTAATGCAGTGAGGTATTGTAAAAACCTCAACGAAGGGGGTTATACCGATTGGAAGATGCCGCGGATAGACGAACTGTTAGAGATAATTTCGCATGGGGGATCCAGCGTTTCAAATGACAGTTCCTCCAACATTGTATGGACAGCCTCTTCTGATTCCTATGATAGTTACTATGGTGAATACAAGCGACTCGGCTTCCGCTTTAGCGACGGATATTCCGCCGGATTAAATTCCGCCTATTCTTCAGGAAGAGTCAGATGTGTGAGGTAATTACTTTTAATACACTTTAAATCAAACAAACAATAATATGAAGCACTTCTTGTATTCTTCTAATTGGTTTTACCTGTTAATTTTTTCTGTTGGAGTTCCGATTTTTTCATTCGCTCAAGTTCAGACAGATAAAAAGATTGAATTGACAGGAACCGGCAGCGAAGGTCGCGTAACCGGCATTACAGAAGTCTCTGACCCGACTGATGCTGTCAGTGCAACTTCGGTTCAGCAAAGTGCCCTGACGTATGGTGCCTCTACCAATAACGGTAATGCTTTCAGTGTTGTGCTTACTCCGATGCCATCATACAGTCCGGGATTGATTGTTCATTTCATGGCTTCCGGCGATATAACAGGCACTGCTACCCTTAACGTAAATAGCTTAGGTGATAAGGCGATCAAAAAAAATTTCAATGATGATCTTGCTGCGGGTGACATAAAAAATGGTCAAATGGTTTCTGTAATGTACGATGGAACCCATTTTCAAATGCTGAGCCAATTGGGTAATTCTGCTGGTGGCGGAGCAAGTTGTCCCTCTGGGTATTCCTCGGTGAACAGCAAGTACTGCATTGAAGACCTTAGGCACTCAGCGACCGACTGGTTTGCTGCAAACAATTATTGCACGGCAAACAATGCAAGGCTCTGCTCTCGTGCTGAATGGTCTGCGGCATGTCTTAATGCATCCGGCACTACCCCATCCTTTGAGTCAGGGCTGTCAACCGGTACTTGGGAGTGGCTTTCAGATGGTTTTTCTGACTCGAATAGCTACAATGCTTCGTCCAATATGCAATTAGTGATTGGCGGGGCACCTTCTAACCGCTGCAAATTTTCTCCGGTGTGGAGTAATGGCTATGGTGGTTATCCAGATATGGGAACCCAGAATGAAGAGATGAGTTCGCGCTGGGGATCGGCCAGCAATAGCTACCGCTGCTGTTATTCAAAATAACACACAATAAAAATCAGTTTTTTTTGAGGAGAGAGGTGGTTCGTAGTTTGGGGGACAGATGTAACAAAATTGACCCGGTAAAGTAGAAATCAACATTTTTGTTGTAAATTGCAGATCGTTTCCTGTTGTAAAGAATAAATTTTTTTATATGTTTGGCAGGATTAATAAACCGGGATGATGTAATAGTGTATTTGTTGCATTATCAGTGGCTAATCTGATGAAGAAAAAACGAACCAAATAAACCCCCCTGTATGATAAAAATGTCACTAACCAACGTGCTTTTATTCTGTAGTCTGATTGCTGCGCAGAGCCTTGTAGCCCAGAATCTCACTGTTTTAGGCGGCACAACTTTTCTTATAGAAGCGAGCACTGATGTGAACGTAGTCGGCAACATCAATGTGCAATCTGCCGGATCAATTGACAATTCCGGAATCGTTAGCCTTACCGGAAACTGGACCAACAATGGAAACGGTCTTGTAAACTTAAGTCAGGGAACGGTGGTATTCAATGGAAATACCAACCAAAATATTGCCGGAAGCGCTTCCACTACTTTCTACAATCTTACGGTAGATAATCCCGTCGGTGTTACTATCGGCACCAATCAGAATGTGGCTTCATTGCTTGATTTTGACAATGGTAAAATCACTACCGGTTCCAACACAATCAACCTGACAGCCAACCCTCCGGTGCCTATTTCAGGTGCTAATACGGCGCGTTACGTTAACGGAAACCTACAGGTCGCCTTTCCGGGAAGTGGAAACTCAACGGTTAAGTACGAAATTGGCAACTCAACCACTTATGCCCCCGTTACACTGGAGTTGACCGGCATTACTAGTCAGGGAAGTATCCGTGCTCTAACCGCATCAGGAGTTTCACCCAATGAAAATAATCCGGTAGCAAACGCATCACAGATTGACCCCTCCGCCCGGGCAGACCAGCACTGGATTACTACCAACAACGGAGTAACCTTTGCAACATCCAAAGCGACATTTGATTATTCCAATACCTCTAATACCGGCGACGAGTCGGCTTACAAAGTGGCTCAATTCAGCAACAATACCTGGACACTCCCTCCGAGTACAGTGAATGGCACGACAGTAAAAGCCACCGGTATTACCACATTGTCGGGCGAGTTTCAGGTAGGTGAGCAGACTCCCGATGCGGTGGAAGAAATCTCTTCCGGTGTAATCGGGTCGGTACAGGTATTTCCTATTCCCGCTTCGGATAATATGACTGTGCAGTTTTACAGCGCTGTAAATGATGTATTCAATATATGCCTCATTGATATGACTGGCCGCACCGTTGTAGCGCATCAGAAAAATGCTGGCCGTGGCGTGAACAGGCAAGAACTCGATGTCGAGTCATTGGCTGATGGAATGTATCTTGTAACGATTCAGGGTGCAGGGAGCAGACATACCACACACGTACTCGTTAAGTAAGACGCATAAATTTTTTAGTATAGTAGAGTTGCTCCATCATTGGGGCAACTTTTTTATTTTTACCTTGCAGAAGATTTTCTAACCGCAGATTAAAACCTTCTGAACTTCAATTATTTCATTATCTGTAATGCCATGAGGATATTGTTAATGTTATTTTTATTTTCGGGAATAATCTCTTATGCTCAGGTGGACGTGGATCGCTCCATTCACCTCACAGGTGCCGGTGTCAATGCGCGTATTACCGGTATTGATTCTGTTGGTGCTAACCAGAAAGACGCGGTGAACGTGAAGTCAATCCAAAGTGGAAAGTTGACCTATGCTTTTTCCGGAGGATCAGCAGGGCACTACCTGTTAAATCTTATTCCCCCCGTTGCTGCCTACTACGAAGGGATGAACGTTTGCTTTAAAGCCAATCATAACTCCGGAGCAGCGGCTACACTGGAAATCAACAGCCTTGGGCAAAAAGGTCTTTTCCGCAATGCAACCCAGCAGGTGATGTGTGGAGAAATTGAATCGGGTGCGATCGTAACAGCCGTTTATGATGGATCAAAATTCCAGGTTACCAGCAATCTTTCAGAGGCTACAGAATCGTGGAGTTACAGAATGCCGGTAAATATCACCAACTCAATAGGAACGCTGAGCGACTATCAGGTATTAGTAACCTTCAATCATTCAGCCCTCGTATCCGCGGGAAAATCAAACGCAACGGGATATGACCTGCGCTTTACGGCGGTAGATGGAATCACACAGTTGAACTATTGGATAGAAAGTGGGGTGAATACCGGTTCCTGTAAGGTGTGGGTAAAAGTTCCTTCGCTACCCACGGGATCTACTACTATTTATATGTACTATGACTCGACTCCCAAACCGGATATTTCAAGCGGCATCAATACCTTTGTTTTTTTTGATGACTTTAATGGGGTATCCAATGGCAGCAGACCGGCCAACCCCGACTGGCCAATAACAGGTATCAGTCAGGTGCAAAACGGTCGTCTCCGGCTGATGGGAACGGCGGAAGTGCTTTCAACCAACGTCGGTACTGAACATATTATTGAAGGAAATGCCCAGATGACAGCCGCTTCATCTAATCAGGATTTCAGGATCCAGACGATGTTATCGGCCACCACGAATTGTGCGGCATTCAATAACTATATCGAAAATCTTATACCGTGGGAAGGAGGTGATTCAAGAGCTGATAAGGTCAATACCCTCTGTTCAGCAACTGCAAATATTATTACCGGCGGCCCTAAGTACACCAACTATAATTTCCGGCTTACCACCTATGTTTCCGGAGGACTTACCTATATGACCGCAGT
>JADLBA010000195.1 GCA_020848015.1 Crocinitomicaceae bacterium
AAGGTACATTGACTTTGTCGGAGCGTCTTTTTACGTTGACGGAGTGGAAGTGATTTCAAACAGAAACTGGGCATCGGAATTTTCAACAACAGATCAGATATTTAATAATTCTACTTGCACTGCCTTATACACAAATATTACCATTTCAAACTATGTATCATGGCGACTCTATGAAGTGCAACCCGATCCAAATATGCTACCATTGTGGCTTTCCGCAGGCACAACTCTCAAAACCTCTACTCCTAATATTTTTCTTTCGGTGTTGGAGTTTGATATTATTCCGTGAGATGGGGTTGTTTCAACAATAATGGTTTCCACTGCAGCGATCAACACAAATCTTATTGTGCGAAAATAGACTTATCGTCCACCAGCGTAGCAACGGGATTCAGAATGAGTACCGGAATCTGTGCATCATTGGTGATGATTTTTTGTTCATCGTCTTTTCCAAAAGCGTGTAACAAGTTATCGCCGGCAAGATTCAATACACAGATCAGATCAATGTCTCTTTTTTCAGCATACAAAACAATTTCTTTGATAAAGCCGGAAGAGGATGAGTCCGCCATAACAGATTGGTGCTTCAGCCCCAAGTTTTCAAAGTACCTCTCAGAATAGGCCACATTGCGCTCCAACTTCTTTTTGAAAAACTCGTCGCTTTCCTTAGGAAATATAAGGTGTACCTCCGCGTCGAATTTCTGAGCCAGTTTGCCACAATAGGTAAGCTTCTGCTTGGTTTCTTTATGAAGATCTATCGGAACGAGGATCCTTTTAATATCAGCACTCCGCGTGGTGCCTTCCTGAACAATAATATAAGGAGTGATGGATTCAGTGACCATGCGCAGGGCAAAACTACCTGCGAGGTACTGAAATCCTTTCAATCCATGTGTTCCCATTACTATAAGCCCCGCTTCGACTTCTTTGGCTACTTCCGGAATATCATGGAGAAAATTACCGGCGCGGATTACACCGGTCACAGGTACACCAGTATCCGTCAACTGCCTGCACTGTTCATTAATTTTATTTTGCGAAATTTCAAGATCTGATCCTCTCGCTACAATATGAACCAAGTGCAAATCACCAAGACCATTTGCCGCTAATTTGGCAGCGTACCGCGCTGCTACCATTGAGGTAGAAGTGAAATCCGTCGGAACAATAATTTTATGCATACTATTATCTCTCAAGCAGCACCATGCTGCTCAATCTTGAGAAGGCAATGTAATGAATTTATTCATACACTTCATAAAAATCTGCTGCTTTCCACCTTTTGAGAATATTTTATTTTATAAAATCCTCTTTAAAGACAAGTTGCTGGCCTGTATTATCACTTTTATGCAAGTAAAAAAGTGCACGAGATTTTTCAAACAAAACCGACACATTTTTTAATAACCGGCTCTCGAAAGGATAGAACCAAAATACATTTGACACCAATTTATAAATTCTTTTATGGCGCAATCTTTTGGCAAAACCTGGTGGGGCCAACAATGGCTCAACTCTTTAAACAATATAGATTACAGCAATCGCTTGCCACGTGGCAGCAGTTATGCGAACAAAGGAGCGGTAAAAAAGATTGACATAAAGGAAAACAGGATAAATGCCCATGTTCAGGGCAGTGCCCACAGGCCTTACAATGTTGATATCATACTGCCTCCTTTTTTCGATCCGGAATTAAGCAAATTTATAAACGATATAGCATCGAGACCCGTAATTATTTCGAAGCTGTTGAATCGTGAGCTGGACCCCCAAGTATTGAAGATCGCCGAACAAAATGGGCTGAAAGTTTTCCCCAAACAATGGACTGATTTCAAAATGCAATGCAGTTGCCCCGACTGGGCGGTGCCCTGCAAACACCTTGCTGCTGTTATCTATAAAATTTGCTCAGAAATTGATAATGACCCGTTCCTCGTTTTCGGGTTACATCATGTTGATCTCATTCAAAAGCTCAATGAGAAGGGTATTTATGTATCGAAAGAGACAGCAGGCGTTCCACAGTTAACCGATTTGTATTTCGACCATGGCTCTAAAAAAGAAAAAAAACAAACTCCCTACGATCCTAAGAATGCATATAATAAGTTATCCTACTCTGCCCTTTTTCCTATATACCAACCCTTGTCGTCTCTTCTCACTGATCATCCTGTTTTTTATACCGGCACCGGAAACTTTAAAGAAAAATACACCACTGCTCTCGGACGAACAGTAAAAAATGCACAGAAAATACTACAAGGTAAAATCAGCTTGGATAGTTTTCTGAACAAAGCTCTGAAAGACGAACAAAATATCAATACTCATAGCAGAAACAAGGTAACGATTGACGATAAGCAGCAGTCAAAAGTATTTATCAACGACGATGAGTTTTCACTTTCACAGTTCCTGCAGCAGATTGTAAAAATTCCGGTTGCTTATGTTGGGAACTACCAACCATCCACCGCCTCTCTTCATACAGTGTTTCATTTTGCACTGCATTTGCTTGCTAATGGCGCAGTGGTTCCACAGGTGGTGCAACGACCCGGCAAAGACTATTTTATCCGCTGGCTTCCTGCAATGCTTAGCAAAGAGGTAAAAGGGCTGGTAGAAAAACTGGAGGAGCTCTTGCCGCCGAAAATTTTTTTATGGCAGGATAAAAAAAAGCCGAAAGACATTAATAAAGATGAAGCCCTCAACCTTCTTTCGGTTTTTCTTACAGAGTTAGTTTCCATTCTAAAAGAGCAGGATACCGGTGACATATTCATTGATCTTTTTTTCAGGAACACAAATTATTCTTTTAAAAAGCCCGGGGAAGAAGCTTTGTGCGGAGGAATACAGGTATGGTTGCAAAAATACTATCTTGCACAGGGGAAGTACAAGCCGCAGATTGTTGTCGAAGAGACCCGTCAGGGGGGATTCCGGGTAAACGTTCTCATCGGTGAAAATAACAAACCTCTCGACCCGCCTATCTCTCTAATGGAAATTCTCACACTTAAAAAATATGATCAGCAGCGATTTGAAATACTCAAAGCTCTCACCCAATTAAGCAACTTCATTCCAGGACTTGATGATACCATCAATACCAAAGGAGAGAGACAAATTCTAATGGACAGCAGTGCCTTTGCGCCTTTTTTAATGCAGATGATCCCTGCTATAAAGCTGCTCGACATCAACATTTCTCTTCCGAAATCACTGAAAGAA
>JADLBA010000196.1 GCA_020848015.1 Crocinitomicaceae bacterium
AAAACCAAAGGGATAGGGCCTGCACGTGCAGCGCAGATTAAAGCCGCCCTGGCAATTGCAAAGCGGTTTTCTGTAACTTCCATCCTGCCACAACAGCAATTTAAATGCAGCAAAGACATTTTCGTCCATTTCCATGAACAATTACGTGAAAAGAAACAGGAAATCTTTCTGGCAGTTTTATTAGATAATAAGAACCGAGTTATTAAGGTAGAAAGAGATGTGACGAAAGGCAGTTTAACTTCCAGCATTGTACATCCAAGAGAGGCATTCAAGGCGGCGATCAAAGAATCTGCCGCTTCGGTGATCTTTGTACACAATCATCCTTCCGGCGATCCGGAACCCAGCAGGGAAGATGTCCAGATAACCCAACGGTTATTAGAGGCAGGGAATATAGTCGGTATCAAGGTACTGGATCATATCATTATAGGTAACGAGGATTATGTGAGCCTAAAGGATAAAGGGATGATGTCTTGAGTCAAATTGCCTTTGTAACTATTTCTCTTTCATCAATCTTTCGGAATGCAAAAAGTTAAAAAAATTTGCAATGTCAGAGAAATATCTGTTACAGCAAAAAATATATATCTATCAAGGCGCATCCAAAGAGACTTAGGTTTGTTCATTGACCCTTTACAATGCTTAAGTACAATACGATACTTTTTTTGTTTCTCTATTACCCGCATAATTTATAGCCATTCATTGGAATTTTGAAACTTTTTATATTTATGGTTCTTTCCCCAATTAGTTTGCAAAAGAGTGTTGCACTCCGATGTTGAATGTACACTTACAAACACTACGTTGGTTCGATTAAAAAAACGCCGACTAAAGCTTCAGTATATTTAATCCTGACACCGGATCAAATTCCCTTACTGCATTGATACCGCTGAGCTCGATAATGACAGCCTCGAGCACGAGAAACGTCTTGGAATTTTCTCTCAGACATCCAACTTTTACCATATCTTTCTTGCCAAATGCGGCATGGAAATGAACCTTAGGCTCGTTGTTCTGATGGAATATAGTTCCAAAACCAACGACTTCATGGCTTTCGCCGAGTTCTCTCCATACCGGGGTGGGGGGAATCTCGTCTTTTTCAGGACCGACAACGATTTTTCCTTCACGCATACCGCCTACCAGATAAAATGCAGCAGCGTTTATACCCTCTTTTTTCGCTATACTACCGAGATTCCCGAGAACATCTTCTTTATCTTCAAATCTCGCGACAATAACCCGTCCTATATTCCCCACCTGATATTTCATTCAACAATCCTCCCTGTATAAATTATTCGTTTGTTCCTGAGTAGGCTGGCAATTTATTACGGTTAGCTTAAATAAATAGAAATATCGTGTCAATAATTAAAGTAAATTTTCTTGAAAGCCTTGAAAATGCAGATAAAATCAATGATGCAGAAAAAAGGGAATAGAACGTAACAATATGATCGTAGAGATACATTACCGTAACCTCCGGAGGCAGATATGAAAACAGATGATTATAAAGATGCCGCTGAATGCTGGAAGGCGATTCTTTCAGACGTTAAAAGGAACGCCGCACTTCTCAAAGAAATACGCAGGTTTGCAAGTGAAAATACGACCCCGGCCAACGTCGTTTTCGGGACGTCCGGCTGGAGGGGTGAGATAGGTACTGATTTTACCTTTAACAATGTGCGTATAGTAACTGCAGCGATTATAGAAATGTTCAAGACTGGTGGAGAAAAGGTGATGGAGTCGCTCGGCGTAAAGGATTTTGAAGAAATCAAAAGACGGGGCGTGATTGTGGGCCATGACAACCGGTTTTTAGGGCCAGAATTTGCCGCATCTGTGATGGGCTTACTTTCGCAGGAAGGAATAAAGATTTTCTATGCAGGGGAGGCGACTACACCAGAACTTTCTGCTGCCGTTGTTATGTTGCGTGCGGCATGTTCCATAAACCTCACCCCTTCGCACAATCCAGCCAATTATGCCGGCTTCAAGTTTAATCCCTCAGACGGAGGCCCTGCGGGTTCGGAGCTGACAAAGATTATTGAAGAAAATGCAAATAAGCTGACGGCCGAGAAAACGGTTATTCACGAGGCAACGCCAGCGATTTTTCAAAAAATCGATACAATAAAGCTTTATGCTGATTTTCTTAAAAACCGTGGTACTTTGGACCTTGACAGAATACGTCGCTTTATAAGTAATGAAGATTGTTGCATCTGTATCGATCATGTCCATGGCGCCTCGAGACGAAGACCCAATATGCTTCTGGGAGAAAGCACCAAGATACAGTATCTGAGAACGGAAAATGATTATCTCTTTGGGGGCATACCTCCCGAACCTTCAGAAAAGAACATGAAGTTTGTAACGGAATTCCTGGGTAAGAGTAACAGTGAATTCACGTTGGGTGTAATTATGGACCCCGATGGTGACAGAATACGGTTTACTGATGGGAAAAGAGACATCACCATGAACCACTTTGGCGCCATGGCGCTGCATTTCTTGCACACATACAAGAACATTACGGGCGTATTAGTTAAATCGGTAGCTACAAGTAATTTTGGAAACGCCATTGCCGAGAAGCTCGGCATTCCGATTAAAGAAACACCGGTTGGTTTCAAAAATTTCCGGCCCTATATGCTTCCAGATGCAAAAGAGCGGGCTATCGTCACATACGAAGAAAGCGATGGTATTTCAGGATACAATAATACGCTTGAAAAGGATGCAATGTTTGGGCTTTTGCTTGCACTGGAAATGATGGCTGTCACCGAAAAGAATATTGGGGAGTATCTCTTCGAGCTTGAGGAAAAATTTGGGGCTTATTTTCCCGAAAGAGCTAATGTGGGGGTTGACCGTTCTCTTGCGGGCGCACAACTTTTGGAAAAGCTTTCACGTCTTAAGAATAAACTTACTGCTGGAAGCAAAATAGCAGTGGGTAAAAATATCAGATATGTTAAAACAGTAATAAGCATAGACTGAACAAAAGTTGTACTTGATGACGGCTCGTG
>JADLBA010000197.1 GCA_020848015.1 Crocinitomicaceae bacterium
CATTTTCCATTTTCCATTTTCCATTTCCCATTTCCCATTTTCCATTTTCCATTTTCAATTAAATTTTAATTTGTTTTATTGTTGGTAAAGATACTTTTCTCATAGCTCAATCGTTCTTTGTGCGGTATGTAAATACGCCGTTTCCACACATAAGAACTTTTGTCATCATTACCACTTCTAATTTCTGGGGATATATACTTTTTGAATGTATTTCCTGCTCATTTTTAAACCGTAAATTTGCAAGCTATGATTCAACCGATGCACCTTGTTCTACTGACTGTTCTGGTCATTGTTCTTTTTGTAGGAGTCTTTGTTCTTTTTGAAAGATGGACGAAGCACCGTGAAAGAGAGTGGGCCTTTTTGCTGAAAACGGAGAACAACAAATCCATGAGTCCACTCAGAATATCGGCATTTGAGCGTCTAATCATTATGCTGGAGCGCATTTCTCCTACCGCCTTGGTAATGCGTCAGAGTATCAATAGCAGCAGTGCTGCGATGCTGCAATTGGAATTGATAAAGTCAATTCGCGAGGAGTTTGAGCACAATGTATCACTGCAGATGTACGTGAGTGAAATAACGTGGAGCCGGATCAAAAAGGCAAAGGAAGAAACCACCGAACTGATTAAGATTGCTTTTACCAAGGTACGTCCTGAAAGCTCCGGGGCAGAGTTGTGTCGTGAAATTTTCAAGCTGGAAGCAGCCGTTGGGAACAGCGCAATTAGAGAGGCAATACAGGCAGTGAGAGCAGAAGTGTCGAAGTACTACTGACCGGCTCTCCTCTTTGCCTCCATTGTTCTGAGTTGCTCTAGTGGAAGATCAATGATACCATTCATTACTATGACCCATCCCTTTTTACTTTGAAGTGATAGTGTGCTAAACTTTGCCCCGCCAATGGTGCGGTTTCCCGGGTCTATCAACAGTGTTTTGCCGTCAATGGTTTTCACCTCTTGCTTTTCGATAATTTTATCAATGACCACAGGAGTTGTGATAATGTGCTTCGCCATTATTTTATCGAGCAGTTCTTTGTTTTCCGGGTATTTCAGTTCCGCTATGGCGTAAAGACCGGCTTCTCTTATTACATCATCTGAGGGCGCGAGAATGGTGTATCCGTTTTCGTGCGCCTCTCTTGCCCATTTACTCATACGCAGTAGTATTCCCCATACTTTGGTTCCTTCATGTGTTTCGGCCAGACGCATAGCGCTTGATCTGTTCTCTTCAATTTTTCTTCCCTCTGCTACTTTCATCTGCTCAGAGAGGCGGCTTTCAGAATTTTTGGAAACGGTATCGCTCGTCTGTTCGATCTCTTTTTCAGTCTCTCTATTCTGGCCGGGATTACAGGAAAAAAAAAGAACAATTAGGACAAGTAAAACTACAGGGCGGAGCATAGGAATCTCATTTTTTTGAAGTGACAAAGGTAGCGCCGGAAGGCCGCAAATAATATCAAATTAGCCGTTGTCATTCGCGATCAAAAAGTTTGGTATCCATCGCGGGAAAAAACAGTGTAAATTTGCACACCGTAACTTGATACTCAATTCACAAATCATTGAAAATGAATCATATTGGAAAAAGAGCGGAGAATGCCAATCTCGATTATCTCGGGTTAAAAAATGCCTCCACCGTTTACTGGAATCTTCATCCGGCGGAGTTGACAGAAGAGACCCTCTCATTGGGGCAGGGGATGCTGACAGATACCGGCGCTTTGGCCGTAGATACAGGAGAATTTACGGGGCGCTCGCCAAAAGACAAATTCATCGTTTCTGACTCGTTTACTCAGGACAGTATTTGGTGGAGCCAGTTCAATATCCCGTTTTCTTCCGAAAAGTTTACCGCATTATATAACCGTGTGACGGCCTATCTCAGCGGTCGCGACCTGTATGTGAGAGATTCGTATGTATGTGCCGATCCTCGTTACAGGATGAATGTGCGTGTAGTGACGGAGTATCCGTGGAGCAATTTATTTGCTTACAATATGTTCCTTCGCCCGACTGAAGAGGAGTTGACCTCGATACAACCCGAATGGCATGTGATCTGTGCCCCCGGATTCATGGCTGACCCTTTGATTGATAAAACCCGCCAGCACAACTTTGCCATCATAGATTTTTCAAAGAAAATTGCACTGATTGGGGGAACCGCCTATACCGGTGAGATTAAGAAAGGGATTTTCTCTGTGCTGAATTTTGTGTTACCTCACCAGAAGAACGTTCTCCCGATGCATTGCTCTGCAAATGTTGGAAAAGACGGTGATACTGCCATCTTTTTTGGACTTTCCGGAACCGGTAAAACTACTCTTTCGTCAGATCCAGACAGGAGGTTGATCGGAGACGATGAGCATGGTTGGGCCGCAGATTCAGTCTTTAACTTTGAGGGTGGCTGTTATGCTAAAACTATTGATCTCTCCGGCGAGAAGGAACCCCAGATATTTGATGCAATAAAGTTCGGTTCTATTCTTGAAAATATCGGATTTGAAGAAAACGGTGTCACTCCCGACTATACCGACAGAAGTAAAACGGAAAATACACGTGTCAGCTATCCGTTGCATTATATTGATAATATTATGAAACCCAGCGTGGGTGGAATTCCTAAAAATATTTTCTTTCTCACTTGCGATGCCTATGGAGTATTACCTCCGATCAGCAAACTGACGAGAGCCCAGACGATGTATCATTTTATCAGCGGCTACACCGCGAAGGTAGCAGGTACTGAAGCTGGCGTTACAGAACCCGCAGCAACATTCAGTGCTTGTTTCGGCGCTCCTTTCCTTCCGCTGCACCCGACCCACTATGCAGAAATGATGGGGAAAAAGATTGACGAGAGCAAAGCAAATGTATGGCTGATTAATACCGGCTGGAGTGGCGGTGCTTATGGCACTGGTGAACGCATTAAATTGAAATATACCCGTTCAATTATCACTTCTGTACTTGAGGGGAAACTTGACCAAGTTTCCTACGAGACACACGAAGTCTTTGGTTTATCAATGCCGACATCATGCCCCGATGTCCCCGCAGAATTATTGAATCCGCGCAATACTTGGAAAGACCGCACGGCATACGATCAGAAAGCGATTGAATTAGCCGAAAAATTTGTGAAAAATTTTGATCACTTCAAAGAATTCGCAACGGATGAAATACTTTCTGCTTCGCCGCGCACTGCGGTGAAGGCATGAGGTTGCTCAACCTTCATTGTGCAGATATTTTTTTCCGGTATCTCTCTTGTGCTTCTATTCTGTAGTCAGGGATCAGTTTAAATGCCCAACAAACGTCTGTGCATTATCTCTTTTATACATTTCATTATTTGAAGATTGGTGTTTTATTTTTCGGAGTCCGTTACGCCTTATTCGTTCCGGAATAAATGATGAAAGAAAACAGCGGCTTTGCAAATAGCGAAAAGCGATTCCTCGAGGGGCCACGGACACGTCTTCGCGAACTGCTTTTTGTCTTTAAAGTAATGGGAGAGTTTATCCACGGGCTTCGTAAACTCCATTTTTCAGGCCCGTGTGTTACCTATTTTGGGAGTGCCCGTTTTAGCGAAGACAATCGCTATTATGCAATTACAAGAGAATTGGCGAAGCGAACGAGTGAACTCGGTTTCGCCACCATGACCGGCGGCGGTCCAGGTATTATGGAAGCCGCCAACCGCGGAGCTTTTGAAAATAACGGGTATTCGATCGGGTGCAATATTGTTCTCCCTCACGAGCAGAAAGAAAATCCCTACTTGCACAAGGCCGTCAACTTCCGGTATTTTTTTGTACGAAAAGTACTGTTAGTGAAGTATAGCTATGCTTTTGTCGTAATGCCGGGCGGTATGGGGACTATGGACGAACTATTCGAATCGCTTACGCTGATACAAACCGGAAAGATTGCAAATTTTCCCGTTGTCCTTTTTGGAAAAGACTACTGGAAAAATCTCGAAGAATTGTTGCAGAGTATGGTGAAGTGCGGCACCATTTCGGCTCATGACTTTGATCTGCTGCTGATCACTGATAGTATTGAAGATACTATTCATCACCTGCAACAATTCTCGATTCGAAAATTCAAACTGAAACGAAGCAAGATCAATCCAAGAAGTTGGTTAGGAGAAAAAAATGGTCGGGAACAACTTGTTAATACCATAAAATAAAGACTTCGTAGTTTTGATTTTATGAAAGCCGATTGCGCTCTGCTTTACGCCAAAGAAGTTCCTGCCTCCGGTATGATTACACCGGAGGAAGAGGAAATACGGCATTTGAAAGCATTGCGCATTCGCGAAGGAGAAACAGTTTATGTGACCAACGGCCGTGGAACCCTGTATAGCTGCTCGGCATCTATCTGGAAAAAAGATGTGCAGCTAACGGTGACAAAATCAGACTTTATTGCCCCGCGAAAACCATCATTGACGATTGCTATTGCCCCGACGAAAAATACCGACCGGCTTGAATGGTTTGTAGAGAAATCAGTAGAAATTGGAATTGAACAAATTTATCTGATCGAGTGTGAAAATTCTGAAAGACCGAGGATGAAAACTGAGCGCCTCGAACGCATTGCAGTGTCAGCGATGAAGCAAAGCGAAAAATGTTACCTGCCGATGATCCATCCTTTGCTTACATTCAGCGATTGGATGAGCATTCAGATACAGGGTCAAAAAATGATTGCTCACTGCCACCCTGAAAATAAAGAACCAATGAAAGACGTTCTAAAAAGCGGAACCAATGCAGTTATCTGTATTGGGCCCGAAGGCGATTTTTCACCTAAAGAGATTTCACTTGCACAAACTCGCGAATTCATACCTGTCAGCCTTGGCAATTCAAGGCTCCGCACTGAAACCGCAGGGGTTGTTGCTGTTCATACTTTTGAATTATTTCATTTTTAAAAATATGTTTTTCATTCTCCGGCGAATTTTCAAAATAGCTTTTGTACTTTTTCTTTTTCTGCTGGTAGCAGGATTTTTTACAAATCCTACTCTGGAAGATTTTCAAAAACTGTCAGAACAGCAACTGAATAAGGAAATGAAGGCAAGGTTAAATGATCCGACACTGAAGGATATTGCCAGTGAAAGCACTACGTTTGTAGCCGACATCCTGCAGAAATTTGTCACTCGAAAAAACTTCTATGTATGCTCCATTTTTGAATTAAAACTACCTGTTGGTACTTATTATTATCTCGGTGCCTACCATCAATTTTATCCCCTACAGGACAACAGCCCAATGGATTTCGTGAAAGCAGGGGAGGATAAGGGGGGTAAATGAATCATAAGCCATGGAATCAATTTTCTAATCTCATGATTTTTTCTTTATTATTTTGCTTTTTCAATCTGTTTATCACCTGCTGCACTGGCATCCTGTATCATCTTATCACCGTGTGCACTCGCTTCTTGCACCAGCTTATCAGCTCGTTTATTGACTTCCGAAGTTGATTTATTAAAAGCAACATCTGCCTCTTTTCTGATCTTATCTGCTGCCGCTTTCGCAGCGATTTTTTCCAGTGGGTTTTTGGCTTTATCTTCTGTTTGTTTTGCCAGTTTGTATGCTTCATCTTTTAATTTTTGTGCGGCAGACTGACCTTCAGATTTTAGTTTATCTGCCTGCCTCTGTGCTTCTGCAACCAGTTTCTCTTTTTCTGCAATTGCTCTCTCCAACGCTTCATTTTTTAGATTGGTCACTTGTTCGACCACCTCCTGCTTAATGGCCTCAACCGCTTGTTGTTTCAAATCGTTTACAGCATTTTCACCAAACAGCTTGCTGGTGACACCGATCTTAGGATCAGTCATTGTTCCTGTAATCCGGGCAATCACATTCACTTTTTTCCCCACACTCAGATTGATACCGGCCTTCTTATTGATCTCTCCAATAAAACTGTTGGCCTGGTTGACCAAATTACCCGGGAATTTTTCAAAAGGAACATCAGTTTCTACGTTGTAATCAATGATCTGGTCGAGTGTAGTGAATCCGTAAATCTTAAAAGGAATATCGGATACTTTTACCGTATAAGGATCCACATTCACCACTCCATCCTTTATCTTGAATGAAACATTAATATTGGTTACAGTCTGTGCTTTTTTCAATTCTTCAAGATTGATCTTATCCGCCAGTTTCACTAAGGGTTCAAAATCTTTGATCACCACATTTTTTGTCGAGAGATTTCCGGAGCCGTTCACTGTCTGGTTGATTGGCATCATCGCCTGATCCAGGTCGCTTTTCAGGTTCATCTTCGTACTGAATTTCCCGTTGCAGGCTTTGGCAACCGGCGCAAGTTTATCAATAGTATTAAACTGATTTGCCGCCTTATTAATATCCATATCTACGATGTCAAAAATGAAATCCATTTTTGGTTTTTGAATGTTCTGTGCATTGTAATTACCGCTCATTATTACGGTGCCATCTAGCACATTCATCGAAAGGTTTTTCAGAGTGGCAATTTTTTCTTTCAGTGCAATACCGCCTTTTACATTGGTGATTTCATTTGTACCATAGATCATTTTTGCAAAATTGGCGGTGAGGGCAAAGTCAATATTACCAGGCAACTCTACTGCGCTAAGCGACGTATCTGCGGGTTCTGATTGTGTCGTCTGCACAGTTTCACCTGTGGTCTCCTCTTCTGTCATAAATTCGTTCAGATCCATCAGATTTGACTGAACAGCAAAATTTCCAACGAGCAATGAATCCTTCAGGAAATATCCGAGGTAATCAGTAATTTTTCCGGTAGCACGCAGGTCGCTTTTTCCTATTCGCCCGTCAAAATTCGTCAGGTCGAGATAAGCGGGGGTGAAAGCGAGTTGAAAATCATTTACCTGCAGATCATACGGCAGGCTGTCACTTTTGAAAAGTACATTTTTTATTCCAAGCATCCCACGCGCATCAAACTGGTCATAGCGTTCTTTTTCCACACTGCTCATGCGTCCCTTCAAGGTAATATCCGCGTTGATTTGTCCGTGTACCTGATCTCCCTTTTCAAGCGGGATAAATTCTTTTACATTGTCAAGATCAATAAAAGCCTTACAGGCGAAATCAATGTCCGGATCGCTTTCCGGTGTGCGCAACTTCAGTGTCATATCCACAGGATTCTGTGCCATTTCAAGATGAAATTTCTCCACATCTACTGTGGTTTTGTCCATCACATTCAGGTCGGCAATAACTGAGGCTTTTAACTGGATATTGTCAACACTCTTTGGTAAATCGGGGTACTTAAAGCGCCCGTTTTCCACTAAAACATTCAATCCGAGTGAAGGAAGGCTGGTCTCATTATATGTTCCTTTTACATATCCATCGAGCGCCATTTTTCCCGATGCATCCACACCACTGATGTCCTTGGCAAATTCGGCGGGAACCATTGAAAGAAGTTGGCGAAAATCTGTCTTGGTAGCTGCAAAAGTGATATCCATGTCAATATCATCTGCCGGCATAGCAACCCATCCGTCTGCTTTTAAAAAAAGTTCGTTCAGCTTTAACTCGTTTTCCTTAAAAGTAAATTTCATATTTTTCATATCCATATCGAGGCCGGCTTTCAGTTCAATTTTTGCCTTATTGATATAGGTTATTCCATCGAACCAGAAGGTTCCCTTATCCGCAGTAGTAAAGGTGTTCAATACAAAAATATCTGAGGTAAAATCACCACTTCCCCGGTGATTCATCCCTTCCATTTTCAGCAACAGTGGCATACTTTGATCGTTATAATTAATCATGCCATTCTCTATGAAATATTCTTTGAGTTTCATTTTAAAAGCCCCCGCAGCAGTATCAGCCGGTACCTCCTTATCGGTAGTTGTATCGGCTTTAGCGATGTCGTAGTTTGCCCTTCCATCGGCGAGTACACGTACATCAAAAACAGGATTGACGATGCCGATCTTTCGCACCATTATTTCATCGCCGAATACACTTTTAATGTCAACCACCGCTTCGAGGCTCCCTATTTTCGCCAATCTCACACTATCGAACGGAGCCACATTGTCCACGGTAAAGTTTTCAATCTTCACACGAAGATTCGGAAAATTGCGAATCAGTGAGAGACTTACATCCTCAAAGTTTACTACAGCATTAAGGTTGTCATTAGCTGCCTGTTTTACCGCTTCGATTATCTTTCCCTTGAGAAGAAAAGGAGCGATAAGCAGCAGTAAAAAAATGACACATACTGAAATTCCTGTGTATTTGAGAAATTTTTTCATGTTAAACGATCGTTTGTTTGGACAAAAATGAGGGGGAAATAGTGGGTTTGCAACGATTTTTTTTCCGTAGTAGTGTAAGATGATTCACATCAGTGATAACATATCTTCCTTCAGAGGCGGTTGGTGGTTGATAAGAGATAAGCGTCTGCGAGTACTAAGGCCGCCATTGCCTCTACGACCGGTACTGCCCGCGGAAGAACGCAAGGATCATGGCGCCCCTTGGCTTCGAGCACAATCTCATTTCCTTCGATATCCGTAGTATGCTGCGGTATGCTGATGGTGCTTGGCGGTTTGAACCCAACCCTGAACCAGATATCCCTTCCATTTGAAATACCGCCCTGGATACCGCCATCGTGGTTGGTCTCCTTTTCTTTCTGTCCAATGGTATCGTTGTTCTCACTTCCTAAACGAAGAGTGGAACTCAGGCCATCTCCAATCTCAAACGATTTACAGGCATTGATCGAAAGCATGGCATGACCGAACATCGCGTGCAGTTTGTCAAATACCGGTTCTCCCCAACCAGATTTAACTCCCGTAATCACACAAGTGATAATACCTCCGACGCTATCGCCGTTTTCCTTTGTCTTTTCGATGAGTTGGCGCATACGGTCAGATGTTTCCTTATGGGGGCATCTCACTTCGTTCTCTTCCGCAGAAAGATCCAACTGAGTATAGGGGAGAGGAACATGAATATTCTTAATACCGCTGATATATGCTTTAATCGCGATGTCCTTTTCCATTAAAAATAATTTTGCAATGGCTCCGCCTGCTACTCGTGCCGCTGTTTCCCGTGCGGAACTTCTTCCTCCGCCGCGATGATCGCGGATACCGTATTTTTTTTCCCAGGTAAAATCTGCATGTCCGGGACGATACACATTGCGGAGTTCATCATAGTCTTTCGGCCGGTGATCTTCGTTTCGCAACAAAAAAGCTATTGGTGCGCCGGTACTTTTATTTTCGAAAATACCGGAGAGAATTTCGATAGTATCATTTTCTTTTCGCTGTGTAGTCAGATCACTTTGTCCGGGCCGTCGCCTGCTCAGTTCTTTTTGGATATAGGATACATCCACCGTCAAACCGGCAGGGCAGCCATCTACCACACCGCCAATAGCGGCACCATGCGACTCGCCGAAGGTGGTCAGGCAAAAAAGAGTACCAAATGAATTTCTTGACATCGGGACGAAGATAAGGGATAGCAGGGGTTTCGGTGCGCAATATCCGTTATGGGGGCATCGGTACCATCCGGCCAACTCTTAAAAGCGATAATACAATAGCAATTCGATCAGTCGCAACCGGAAATCTACTGCGAATGATTCATCTTTTACCAGTGGGTGAGGTACGATGTTGTAATGTAAATCCCGTATCGGAGAAAAAAGAATTTCGGGACTTATTTGAGCCACCATGGACCAGCTTTTTCCTATGTTGGCTCTGCAACCAAATGTAAAATCAATTCCAGCGTAAAAATTTTGACGCGAATAATCCTCGATAGTTTTTTCTGAAACTGAACGGTTGAAATCAGGGCGTATGGTGTTTGCTGTGGTGTCCTGATAATAGGTGATGTGCTTTTCTTTGTATGAATAATATCCGAGCCCGGCGATGAGGTCCACACCGTAAACCGCACTGACTGCTTTCTTTGGGTCGCTCCATTCAAAACCACTGCGGAGCGTTGCTGTCATTTCTTTGTCAGACTCATAGAGATAAGTCATCGTGGTATCTGTCAACTCAATTACTGTTGAAAGTTTTCCGTCATCGTCCAACAAATCATAAAGGTCAACAACTCCCTGCAAACGAAAGGAGCGGATATCACGCCTGCGTTGTTTATAGACCAACCCCAGACGGGTATTGTACGGGAAGGCACCGGCAAGCGCAACAACCGGAGAGGTAATATATAGCCCCACTGCATTTTTTTTTCCGGCCATAGTGCTGTCTTCTGATACAGGTAATTGTGCCACACACCTCAATGCAGTCAATATCAGGCAAACAAATAATATGGATAAATACTTCATTTCTCTCAAATATCTCTGCAAAGTAAAGCAGCAGTTTTTATCTTTCTGCCTTGTCACACGAGCGCTTCTTAAAATTCTTTTTTTTTATATTCTTTTTGGAAAAAGGTACAGCTAAAAAGGCTTTATAGTTATAACTCCCCTGAACTTATGAGCCATCAATTTTAATCAATGGTATGTTAAACTTCCTGTACTTTTGCAGTAGCGATAAGCACTGCTATTTTATTCAATGTGTTGGTGTTAATTTATAGGTATTGAATGAAACGCCTGTTTAAAAATATAAAGGGTCTTGTAAATGTTTGGGATCAGCCTCCGGTTCTTGTTTCCGGACGAGAAATGAAGGAACTTCCTGTTCTTGAAAATGCCTGGCTTGCTGTGGAAGATGATCTCATCGCCGATTTTGGAATGATGTCGGAATGGCCTGGAATCAGTGATTGGAGAGACTTGGAAGTGATTGATGCCGAAGGAAAATATATTTTCCCTGCGTGGTGTGATTCACATACTCATATCATCTATGCGGGATCGAGAGAAAGCGAGTTTGAAGACCGTATCCGTGGGCTTACCTACGAACAAATAGCGGCAAAAGGAGGGGGAATTCTCAATTCGGCTAAGCTGCTTCATACAGAAAGCGAAAATGATTTGTATGAATCAGCATGGAAACGCCTGAATGAAATGATGTACCAAGGCACCGGTGCAGTTGAGATCAAAAGCGGCTACGGATTGACGACTGAATCAGAATTAAAAATTCTCAGGGTAATTCAGCGACTGAAAGAACAACATCCCCTGACTATTCGCGCCACATTTTTGGGTGCTCATGCCCTTCCGGAAATATATAAAGGGATACCCGACAAGTATGTTGATCTGATCATCAACGAAATGCTCCCGGCTATTGCATCTGAAAAACTCGCTGACTTTATTGATGTCTTCTGTGAAAAAAATTATTTTTCGGTCGCACAGATGGAGCGCATCCTCGATGCAGGCCAAAAATTCGGGCTTCCGCCAAAGGTACACGTCAATCAGTTCAACAGCATTGGGGCTATTGATGCTGCCGTGAAAAAAAATGCACTCAGCGTAGATCACCTCGAGGTGGTAACCGAAGCGGATATCCGGGCATTATGCAGTAGTACCGTTTTGCCTGTGGCTCTTCCCTGCTGTTCTTTGTTTATTGGAATTCCTTACACACCCGCCCGCAGAATCATAGACAGAGGATTGCCCCTCGCTCTGGCGAGTGATTACAACCCCGGCTCGTCACCTACCGGAAATATGAATCTCGTGGTGAGTCTTGCCTGCATACAGATGCAGATGACAGTAAGCGAAGCGATTCAAGCAGCTACGCTGAACGGTGCAGCAGCAATGGCTTTGTCTAACACTCACGGAAGCATCAGTCCTGGAAAGAAGGCGAATTTTTTTGTAACGAAAGAGATGCCTTCTGTTGCATTCCTGCCATATTCGTTTGGTTCCGTTTTGGTGGAGGAAGTGTATATTGGAGGGGAGAAGCGATAGACGTTTGTTCTGCAGGAAAGAAATGACCTCTTTTCACCGATTTCTTCTGAATCAGTAACCTTCTATACAATTTATCCAAATTAGAATATTTTATTGGGGAGTATTTTTACATTTGCACGCTAAAATTTTAAATCCAATAGCAATGGACGAAGGCTCGTATCCTCGAAAAATGGAGTATTAACAATTCTGTAAGAGCCTCATGCTTTCTTACAGAAATAAATTGTAAGGAGGTATTATTATGATTAAAATCTTCAAGACTTTTGGTGGTTATGTTGAAATCAGCCAACCACAAAACAATTGCTGGGTTAATGTTGTAAATCCAGATCAGTCTGAGATGGAAAAAATTTCAAAGGAATTTTCAATCCCCACAACATTAATTAATGACGTTCTTGACCCTGATGAAAGGTCTCGCATCGAATTTGATGAACATTGGTCATTTATTATACTCAGAATACCCATTGAAAATCATAATAACAGTATTCCATTTAGTACTATCCCACTGGGGGTTTTTATGAAAGAAAATCAAATAATTACTATTTGTTTACAAGAAAATGAAGTATTGCCTGTGGCCTTGCCAAATGCTATAAGTGAACAGTATATGCACATTACGGACAATCTTAATTTTGTGTTGAGATTATTTTTAAGATCTGGTAATATTTATCTTAAATATCTAAAGCAGATTAATCAAATGACCGGTATGATCGAACAAGACTTGGAGAAATCCATAAAAAACAGAGAGTTGAACAAGTTATTGAAAATGGAAAAATGCCTGGTTTATTTTATCACATCTATCAAGGCAAATGAATTAGTTTTAGCAAGATTAAAAACATCTAAGAAGATTACCTCGGAAATGAACGAAGACTTATTGGAAGATGCTATCATTGAAAATAAACAGGCATTGGAACTGTCCCGGATATATTCGGATATTCAAAGCGGGATGATGGATGCCTTTGCTTCGGTTATATCAAATAATTTGAATATTGTTATGAAGCAACTTACGCTCATTTCAATTATTCTGATGATTCCTACCCTGATTGCCAGCATTTTTGGAATGAATGTGCCAATTCCGTTTGAGAGTTCGTATTGGGCTTTGCCAATAATAATATTTTTATCACTTGGTCTGTCTTTCTTATGCGTAATTGTATTTCGCAAAAGGAGATGGATATGAAGCAAATCAAACTAAGACGATAAGAAAAGGCGATATTTCTTTGCACCTGTACCGTGAAGAAAGAAGCATATTGCCGCAGGAATGGTGGGACAGGCTGGTACCGCTGCAAGTGTCGCAATTTCCTTCTTTTCGTTATAACACATAATTTTGTGGTTACAGGGTTCGATCGTTGCCAGGTGCTTGCCTGAATATTACATACTTCCTGACAAGATCTGTTGTAATTTTTATATTTTGATGAAGAATAGGATTTATATACAAGACTGGTTAGAACTAAAGCCGTATGACAAGCTAACTGTAACTGGGGGTCTCTTGTTCCCGTCGCTGAGGGTACTGCGGGGTGGCACATAGCTAATGCCTAAATGGTTAAGCTTCCCTTGGGCAATGTCAAGCCCGCTCACAATCTCCCGCAACGAAGTGCAGCCCGACAGCACGCAGTACAGTATGCTGATAAAATGCTCATAAAAATACAGCCGCTTATAGTACCGGTTGGCTTGCGTTTTTTGAATTATAGGCGGCAATACAACTTTATGGCGTAAAATTATTATTTGAGAAAACAGGTGCTGTCCGAAATAATTTGTACTTTGGTTCATAATAGTTCGCAGGTTTGGTAACTCGCAAACTATTAAAAAAAGAGGAAGCCTTAAAAACTTCCCCTAATTATTTTTGCAGGACAACAATGGATTGAAATAAATTAAATTTAAATTGCTATGATAAAAAAAATAATGAGTTTGTCTTTCTTTTCAGCGATGGCTCTAATAGCTGTTGCACAGGGGTCTCTCGTATTCTCGCAAGCCAAAATTGTGAGCAACAGTGAGGAGACCGTTCCGCAGAATAAAGTATGGAAGGTGACCGCAGTTTATGGGGTGGACGCTGTCTGCCTGATAAATGCGACACTCTATACTACCG
>JADLBA010000198.1 GCA_020848015.1 Crocinitomicaceae bacterium
CCGAGAAAAATCCCTTCCTTACACTGATTTTTTTTATGCTTTCTTCCATTGGTTGTCAAATTCATTCCTTTGCAGAGTTTTAAAAAAAAATGAAAACAGAAATCAGTTCAGATATAGCAGCGGCTTCAGCATGGCTGAAACAAGGGGAAACAGTGGCGATCCCGACAGAAACTGTTTACGGACTTGCAGCCAATGCACTGAATCCCGATGCTGTGCTCAAAATTTTTGAAGTAAAAAACCGCCCCACATTTGATCCGCTCATTGTACATATCGGAAATATGAGCCACTTGGAAGCCTTGGTGAAAAATGTGGGGGATATGTCTCAAAGGCTGGCAGCTTCCTTTTGGCCTGGCCCGCTAACCATTATTTTCTCCAAAAATGAAATTGTTCCTGATATTGTAACCGCGGGGCTTTCAACAGTCGGTATTCGAATGCCGAATCATTCTGCAACATTAGAGTTATTGCAGACCATTGATTTTCCATTGGCTGCACCGAGTGCGAATCCTTTTGGGTACATCAGCCCTACAACGTCGCTACACGTATATGAGCAGTTGGGAGAAAAAATTCCTTTTATCCTTGAAGGGGGAAGTTCTTCTGTCGGTGTGGAGTCCACCATTGTTTATTGCAACAATGATGACTGCACCGTGTTGCGTCTTGGTGGTATTCCGGTGGAGGCCATTGAGGAGGTCATTGGAAAAAAAACAATGGTGAGTTTACACAGCACAAGCAATCCTTCAGCCCCCGGAATGCTGAGTGGACATTATGCCCCGCGAAAAAGGCTGGTCATAGGTGACCCTGAGGAATTATTAATAAAATACAGCGGCCAGAAAGCAGGAATATTAAGTTATTACCGCTCCTATCCTACTCCGTACATTGAGGTACTTTCTCCCGAAAAGAACCTTTCCACTGCGGCAAAAAATCTCTATCATTCTATGCGCAGGCTCGATAGTTCTGAGTGCGAGATCATTTTTGCAGAATGGGTACCCGATGAAGGTCTGGGGCGTGCGATCAATGACCGGCTCAGAAGAGCCTCGCTCGGTTCTGCATCTCACACTTTGAAAGTATAAAGCCAAAAAGTTCCTTAGAACTATTGTCTCAGACCCCATTCCCCACACTCACTCAGATTTTTTGTGGGGGAGTCATAAGTTGATTACTCATTGAGCGGTACGGATTGCCTGATGTATATTTTTTTCTTTTGATACCTACTGTTTAGGGTATGCGTATTCCACCATCTTTTCGCGGTCATCGTTAACAATTACTTTCACCACGCGAACTCCTGAATGACGGATCGCTGAAATTTCAAACGACAATGTTTTCGAGATTAAAGCCCGGCAGTTGTCATCGTGGTTTTCGTGTTCGAGATAAAGATTGAGTTGCGGTGGCAGGCTTTTCAAATACTGCAGATTAGTATGCAGTGAAAAATCGTGCTCTCGGCAACCACCTCCATATTGCACATCTACTTTCAGCGAATCGCCTTCCACTTTAATCGCAAGGAGTTCAAAGGCATCGGTTGTTCCGGGCCACCGATATTCCGACTCAACTATTACCTTGTCATTTTTTTTCTTTGGCATTTCCATTTTTGAAGCTTCATCTGAAGCCACAGCACCTTTTTTCTTTTTACACTGCACAAATGTGACAGCAATCAGCGATAGCGAAAGGACGAGAACAATTTTTTTCATAAAATGGATAAATGAGTACAAATATGGTGAATTGCGGGAAGCCATCTCCAAAATAGCATTTGCTATAGTTTCCAATCAGAATTGTGCCATAATCCACTTGCGCACTTAGTGCCCGGAAAGTCTGAAAAACATAGCGGGAACGTGCAACGTAGTTGTCTGCAATTTAGCTCTGTGATTTTTTTGCTCCTTCTTCCATTCCGCGAAGGAGCTTCTGTACCGCAAACATTTCATCTCTCAGCCTCGCTGCCTCCATGAAATCCATCTCCTGAGCGGCTTTCTCCATTTTCTTCTTCGTCTGTGCGATGATTTTTTCCAACTGCTCTTTATTTAGGTAATTCCATAGCGGATCAGCGGCTAAACTCACATCTTTATCCGGCCCGGCATACACTTCTTTTCCTCGTGCAGCAATTAATCCATTCTGCTCGAAAATGGTTGTGCGATCCTTCTTGATCTGCTGTGGCACTATTCCGTTTTTCTGGTTGTAAACAATCTGTTTCTCTCTTCTTCTCGCAGTTTCATCAATCGTCTTCTGCATACTATCTGTAATCTTATCGGCATACATGATCACTCTACCGTTTACATTTCGCGCTGCCCTTCCTGCCGTTTGTGTCAGCGAACGGTTGCTGCGCAAAAAACCTTCTTTATCCGCATCCATGATAGCAACCAGTGATACTTCGGGCAGATCGAGACCCTCGCGCAACAGGTTTACTCCAACCAGTACATCGAATTTTCCTTCGCGCAGATCGCGGAGAATTTCGATGCGATCCAATGTCTGCACCTCACTGTGGATATAGCGACAACTGATATTCATATTATCAAAATACTTCGCCAGCTCTTCAGCCATTCTCTTTGTTAATGTTGTAACCAGAACTCTTTCGCCGCGCTCTATCACGGTATTAATTTCCCCTATCAGGTCATCAATCTGGTTCAGTGAAGGCCGGACATCAATAGACGGTTCGAGTAAACCGGTAGGACGTACCACCTGTTCTACTACTATTCCTCCCGATTTCGCTAACTCGTAATCAGCGGGAGTGGCTGATACATAAATGACCTGGTTCTGCATTGCTTCCCACTCTTCAAAGGTCAGCGGGCGGTTATCAATCGCGCTGGTGAGGCGAAATCCATAATCCACTAAGTTGACCTTGCGCGATCTGTCTCCACCATACATGGCGCCCACTTGTGAAACAGTGACATGGGATTCGTCTATCACCATCAGATAGTCTTTCGGGAAATAGTCGAGCAGACAGAACGGTCTCTGTCCGGGTTGCCGGCGATCAAAATAACGGGAATAATTTTCAATCCCCGAACAGTAACCGAGTTCTTTCATCATCTCGATATCGTAGCTCACGCGCTCCTCAAGTCGTTTGGCTTCAATGTTCTTTCCCTGTTTATTAAAAAAATCTTTTTGAACTACCATATCCTGCTGTATCTCCCATATTGCCTCATTCATGGTATCCTTGCTCGTTACAAAAAGATTGGCGGGATAGATATTGACCGTTTCAAAATTCATCAGTCTTTTTCCGGTCTCTGGAATAATGGATTCGATGCTCTCCACCTCATTGCCGAAAAAAGTAAATCGCAGCGCATAGTCTGCATACGCAAGATAAACGTCCACGGTATCACCTTGCACACGAAAAGTGCCTCGGATAAAGTCTGTATGAGTCCGGCTATAAAGCGACTCTACAAGCCGGTGAAGAAAACCTTGCCGGCTCATTGCAGTACCACTTTTCACCTCGATCACACTTTTATGAAATTCAATGGGATTACCGATACCATAAATACAAGAAATACTTGCTACCACAATCACATCGCGCCTTCCACTGAGGAGTGCGCTGGTAGCAGAAAGCCGGAGTTTTTCAATCTCATCATTGATCGAAAGATCTTTTTCAATATACGTGTTAGAAGAAGGAAGAAAAGCCTCTGGCTGATAATAGTCGTAGTAACTGACAAAGTACTCGACCATATTGTCGGGGAAAAAAGTTTTAAATTCGGAGTACAGTTGTGCTGCGAGAGTTTTATTGTGGCTTAATACAAGTGTCGGGCGCTGGGTTTTTTCAATCACATTGGCAATGGTAAATGTCTTTCCCGATCCTGTGACACCGAGCAGAGTCTGGAATTTATCACCACTTTCGACACCTTCCGTCAGTTGGCGGATGGCCTCCGGCTGATCACCGCTCGGAGTGAACTTTGAGTTCAAATGAAATTTCATACTGTTAATGCTGTTAGAAGTTATCATGCACGGCACACCAATAATAATAAAGAATAAAAAAACCCGCAATGCGGGTTTTTATCGAGTTCTATTTCCGAAAATTTTATTCAGCAATAACTTCAAATTTCACCACGGCAGAAACTTCTTTGTGCAGTTTCACTTTGGCTTCATAAGCGCCGAGCATTTTGATGTGTTCATCGCTGATGCTGATGCTCTTGCGATCAATGGTAAAGCCGGCTTTTGACAGTGCTTCTGACAACTGAATGGTATTGACGCTACCGAATATCTTTCCGGTTTCTGATGCTTTTGCACCTATTTTAATTTCCAATCCACTGAGTTTGGCAGCAGTAGCCTGTGCTTCCGCGAGAATTTTCGATTCTTTATGAGCGCGTTGCTTGAGGTTTTCAGCGAGCATTTTACGACTCGCCCCGGTAGCGGCAATAGCATATCCGCGAGGGATCAGGTAATTGCGGGCATAGCCGGGCTTTACTTTGACGATCTCGTCTTTTGCACCGAGCTTTTCAATGTTTGATTTGAGAATTACTTCCATGTCCTTTTCCTCCGTTGAATTATTTAAGCATATCGCCTACGTAAGGCATCAATGCGAGGTGACGGGCTTTTTTAACGGCCTGGCCCACTTTGCCCTGAAATTTCATTGAAGTACCGGTGAGGCGACGCGGAAGAAGTTTTCCCTGCTCGTTACAGAGCTTCAATAAAAAGTCTGCATCCTTGTAATCAACGTATTTAATTCCGGCTTTTTTGAACCGGCAGTACTTAGCCTGCTTGGTTTCGATCTCAATCGGGTTGAGGTATCTGATTTCTGAATTGTCGCTCATCTTTTTAATTTTTGAGGGTTAGGGAATCAGGCTTCAGCCTTTGCTTTTTCTTCCTTTTTTTCTTTGCCTTTCGCACGGCGGCTTTCGGCATAGGTAATATGGTACTTGTCCATACGGGTAGTGAGGAAGCGAATGATGCGCTCATCGCGGCGGAATTCGACCTCGAAAGGTCCGATTACATCGCCCGCCGCTTCAAATTCCAATAGGTAGTAGAAGCCAGTTGTTTTTTTCTGGATAGGATAAGCCAGTTTTCTCAAGCCCCAGTTTTCCTCGTGCTTGATCTTGGCTCCTTTACCCTTCAAAAACTTCTTGAACTTATCTACTGTTTCCGCTGCCTGATCTTCAGACAGCACGGGATTCATAATGAAAACAGTCTCGTAACGGTTCATTGATGATTTGTTTTTGGGTTAAAAATTGGGACGGCAAAATTAGTGGTATTTATTGGAAAAACAATAGAAAATCCCACATTTTTATAGTCGAGAGAAAACTATTTTTAAAGGTCGGTAAAAATCGAAATAACTCCCTGATTTTCATTATATTGATTCAAAAATCAAGATATACAATATGAGTATCTCCATTTTACTATTTTTCTACGGTCTAAAAAACTCACTCAGTTGCAAACCTCCTCCTCCACTTCCACGGCTTAAAAATGCAGGAATTCTCTTTCCAGAATTTCAGCACGAGATAAACAAAGACCGGGGAGCCAAACGCGAGGAAAGAAAGATAGATAAAATATAAGCGGATACGATGAGGGCGAATGCCCATACGCTCCCCCATCCAACTGCAAACTCCAAATGTTTTCTGTTCGAAATAGGTAAGAATGAAATTCAACATCTCAGTTAACGGTTAATCAAATATAAGCCAATCCGGCATTCGAGGCATTTTTTCGCACCGCAGTAGCTGTGATATAGCTGCAATAAAGCCTGAGAATCAAGGGCTGTTGTCGCCTCAATTCCCAATCTTTTCCATTTTTTAA
>JADLBA010000199.1 GCA_020848015.1 Crocinitomicaceae bacterium
CTTCGATACTTAGTTTTTCGCTTGTTTTTAATTCTGCCTCCACCTCGATCCCTTTGTGCAGCGCATTCATTCCGGGAATGCTTACAGGATAAACTTCTGTTCCGTAGGCGATCGTTTGTTTTACGGGCTTGTTTTTCCAAACGGTATAATAGGCATTGACGGCGGTGCGGAGAATTCCCCGCTTAAATACATATCCCACTTCTTCTGCGATAATCAATTCATTTTTTAATCCCGAATACATCCGAAGACCAGAGGAGACAAACACGTTGGCAGCCATCTGCGCCCGCGACAAGTATCCTGCATTGACAAATACACTATGGTATTTATTGATGTTGTAATTGATCCCGCCCTTGACCGTTCCACCAGGAAAAGTTTTCCAGCCACTGGTTGGGTATTTGCCATCGGAACCTTTTAATTCAAAATAGTCTGTTCTGTTATATGAGTTGATTGACCCGGTAACATTGATAAATGAAGACCACTGATCCTTTGTATATTCTCCGAGCAGGAATATCCCCCCCTGTTTCACGTAGGTTCTTATCTTGTAGCCGAATACATCGCCCACTCTTTTTACCAGATCAGATGGATTGTTTTTATCATCTCCCTGCGCACTTGGTACAGCATAGTCACCGCCGAGCAAATCATAGATAGCCTGGTAGCGATCGGTATAGTAATACCTTCCGTCAACCCCTCCCGAAAACTCAAAACGTTTGTTCGCCTTGAATTTGAAGGTGCTTAACACCCCCGCCCAAAAATGATTATTGATGCGTGTGAAAATAAAATTTCGCGCTTTGTACTTAGATGTATCGTTGACATACGCGAGGTCATACGGGGGCACAAAGATTGACCCGTGTGTGTTGTTGTAATAAATCTGTTCAAAATCGGTTTGTCCGTTTGCATCAAACATTGAATTCTGTAATGCGGTTCCCCCGCCGTTTCCGAACGAACAATAGGCGATGTTCGACAAGGCTAATCGCTCTCCGAGACTCCAGAAATGCTTCAGGTTGACAATGGGTTTGTGGTAATAATTGACTCTGTCGGAAAGCAATTCTTCCGGAGGATTTTCTCCACCCCGATTCCTCACTAATTTTCCCCAATAAGGATTGTGTTTCCATCCGTAGTCACCACCAGAATAAAGGTCGGTATCTATTCCGATTTCGGCTGCATAAGTTTTGTCGTAGTAATAAACCGGTTGCCGCAATGGCCGTTGGAAGTGTTCCTGCGGGCTGCCGAGTATCGAGATAGACAGGCTGTGCAGGTCGAAGTCTTTCTGAATTTTAAGAAAATAAAAAAGTTGTTTTGACCGAAGATTTTCTACCCAGCCGTTGTTTTTTTTCACCGAAAGAGAAGCAGTAACTCCCCAACCGCCTTTCAGTTTGCCTGAATTATAACCAATGGTTTCCCGCAGGTTCTGGTTGTTGCCGTATTCAGAAGAAAAGACGATGCTTCTTTTTTGCTCGATTCCCTGCGATAGAATATTGATGGTTCCTCCAATAGATGGTATGGCCAGTTTGCTGGCACCCAATCCCCTCTGTATCTGTACTTTCTGGGTTACTACATCGAGGCCGAACCAGTTGCTCCAATATACTAATCCGTTTTCCATATCGTTCATCGGTATGCCGTCCACCATCACCGCCACATAGCGCCCGTTGAATCCTCGGATGTTGACACGAGAATCCCCGTCGCCCCCACCCGATTGCGTTGCATAGATACCTGGAGTGCTGTTCAAAACCAATGGGAGATCACGTGTACCGAGTTCCTCTTTTATTTTCATTGGAGAGATGTCACTGTATGCAACCGGTGTTTTCCTGTCTATAGCAATATCTCCGATGATTTCTACCTCGTTCATGGATGTGGAAAACAATTGAAATTCGAGATAGAGAGGTACGGCCTCTACAACTACCGGTTTTTCCTGCGGCTCCATTCCAACATAACTCACTTTCATTACATAGCTGCCTTTTTCAAGCAACAGGGAAAATTTTCCATCAATGTCAGTAACGGTTCCCTTGCCTTCTGCATATACAACAGAAGCGCCGATCAACGTTTCCCCCGTAGTGGCATCTGTTACTATTCCGGTAACCTGTACCTGAGCCATGCTGGCAACGGAGAACAGAAAAAATACAAACGGAAGCAGAATTTTTCCGTAAGCATTCGCAGTGGAACTTTTTTTGTGCGCTACGAGAGAAGAGATTTCTTTGGGAAAAATCATCTTACCTCGCTAAGAGCTTCTGGTAGCTCTTTGTTCCATCGGTAAAGGTTACTTCGATAAAATAGATACCGGGAATGGGATCCGGCACAGCTACCGGACAATATGTTGAGTTGCCGGAATTTTCCTCCCTTTTGATCAATTGACCATTAGAGGAGAATACGGAGTATGCAAAAATTTTGTGGCTGCTGATAATCGAAAGGTCGCCGTTAACCAGCGGATTGGGAAATAATCTGAACCCCGGAGATGTTTCTTCCTTTATACCTACCGACCCGCAAACACAATTGTGTGTGCCGAGATTAGAAAAAGTATTGGCGGGGAGACTATCCCATTCAAGCGAAGGGTCAAAGACCATTGGATTCACTGTAACTCCCTGTTGTATGGTGCTTTTGCGAATAAGTGTATTGTCAGTCGTCCACCATTTTGATGCAGGATCGCCCGGTACCCACCAGCCCTCACCAGGGTCTTCACCAATTTTCCCAACGATATCGAGAATAGTATTACCGCCTTTTACCACAACAAATGCATCGTCTCCGTTGAAGTACATTGGTGAGTTAGATTGCACATAAACAGGGTTAAGGAAGGTATCGGCAGCGGCCATCAGTTCATTGGAGATCGGTGTTTCATTGCCCGTTCCATTGGGGTCTCTTTTGTCTAGAGCAAATACCCGCACATCGTGCGCCGGAATAATACCGGTGATATTCAATAGCATTGGCACACCCTGCCCGTCGCGGTCGCGCCCCATGCTGTATTGTCCAGCACCAAGATCAATGGGCTGGTCTGTGGGGGTGTATAATTCGATCGCTTTGTTGTTGAAGGTCCCTTCTACATATTCAGAAATAAATATGTCGGCACAGTTTTGTGCATGGAGTGATACTGTGGAGACTGTAATACAGGAAAAAAGTAAGAGTTTTCTCATTGGCTAATTCATTGGAGGTTCAAGCAATTCGATGACAAATTTAACAAAGGAGAATTTTATCCGGTAGTATTACTTTGTAATTACATAGTAAACTTATATACATGATAGTATTTCTAAGATATTTTTTTTGTATTGTCCGAGGGGTCACCCAAGAAAAAATAGTAACTAAATTTTAAGCTGAAAGAGGTTTACAGAGTGAAACGATGCAAACCCTACCTCGTAGGGGTGATACGCTTATAGATATGATGCGAAAGAAAAAAAGCCCCGGCAATGCCGGGGCTTTTAATGTAGTTCTCATTGGTTAGCTTACTTCACAAGCATTCTTCCTGCTTCTGAATGTGAGCCATTGGTCATTCTGAACATATAGATTCCGGTGGCAAGGTTGCCGGCATCGAATGTCAATATGTACTTCTTACCTGCCTCTACTCCGGTATTCATCACAGATGTTACGCGGGCACCAGACAGGTCAAACAGATCAAGAGTGATGCGTCCGGTTTCTACCGCAGTTACAGTGAAGGTAGTCCAGTCTTCCGCCGGATTCGGCTGAATGGTAACATTCGGTATCAGACGCTCTGGACGAACAGACGACATTTGCGGTGCCCACGGGCCTTCATTGCCGCCATCGCCGATGGTGATGGTCTGGCAGTATTGAGTCACATTGCCTGAGCAATCAATCGCTGTCCAGCAGCGGTTGATGCTGTAGTCTGCGCAGCAATCCAACTCGAATGCAAAGTCACCGGCACCGGCAGTGATATCACCTACCTGCTGGCCATCAACGAAGAACAATCCGTTGTAAGTGAACCAGCCGCCGAAACCATCGTTCACTCCGTTGTAGTTGTTCGCTCCATCGCCCAACTGGTATCCGAAGTACTTGTTGCTCGGTGCATGGTTCAGCGTGAAGTGCGATCCGAGGTAAGCTCCAAATCCGGTCAGTGTCGAATTGTTGTTGTTCAGTATGTAGTACATCCACTGTTGGTGGTTAGCTGCTATACCGCCACAATCCGCCTTGAATCCGGTGATGAAGCTCTGAGTACTCCAGGTTGCCCAATCCATTCCGTTGGTGAACTCTACATCTACATAGAATCCATTAGCAGGATTCGCTGCATTGTGCATAGTAGCAATCACGTGGATAGTGCCGTTAGGATACTGGATGAACTGAC
>JADLBA010000200.1 GCA_020848015.1 Crocinitomicaceae bacterium
CGAAAATGTGTCTGACCGTCTTTTGTTGACTTATTAGTTGTAAGCCTGTCGCTCTCGGAAGGATTACCGCCAACACGGTATCCTTTACCTGGAAAGATTATCGTGAGGGCGGAAAGAAAAAGGTGATGACTCTGGAGGCGATGGAATTTGTACGTCGTTTTGCAATGCACATTCTGCCCAAAGGTTTTGTTCGCATACGGCATTACGGCATACTCTCCTCAACAGCGAAGAGGGAAAAGTTGCCGCAGATCAAAGCTCATTTTGGCATCCTGCAAAAGGACAATGAAACGGAGAAGGCAGAGCATTCCGCTCTCGCATTTAACGCTGCGGTGCAATGTCCAAAATACAAACAGATGACGATGATGCGTGTGCTTGATTTTGATCACCGTGAGCCACCACCAACTCACATTTTGTTTAACCTGACTTGTCCTGAAATAGGTTTACCCAAAAAAACTGAAAAAACACAATCCCCCAAAACTGCATAACGATGCGGACAGCCACCGGTATGGCTGAAAGATAGATGAATTGCCACCAGCAGTTCTGCAAGGCGCTCAAACATCTCCTTTTTCCAAAACAGGAGATAAAAAATGAAAATTTCCCGAAACGAATTCTCCGCCGGAGACAAACGATTCAACGAAAAACCCATAATAGAAAAAACGGGATTTTGACACGGTTCCGTGCAACATCGGTTTCATCGTGCGTCGTTCCGACGCGACGAAACCTTATCTGTTATGCACAAGTATTTTTGTTTGAAAATGAAAACAGGGGAGAAGTGCCCATCGTGAGCGAATAAATTACAAGTAGCTAACCTGCTAATAGATCGAAGTAAAAAAATGAATTCTTAAATGATATAGTCTTCGAAAAATCTTACATTAGCAATGATTTTAAGAAAATTGATTAAAGCGTTCAGTCGGTTTTTTGAATCAAAACAGGAAAATTGTATTTTTTGATCTTACCTTAATTCCTAATGAAAAACTTAGCTGTACTTCTAACGGTGCTTTTTTTCTCATCACCTTCGTTTGCGCAGGGTGTCAAAGTGAGCACTTCTGCGGGAGCACCAGATGCTTCTGCCATTTTTGAGATGCAATCAAATACGCAGGGTTTTCTTCCTCCGCGGATGACTACTTCAGAACGTGACCAGATCATTTCGCCGGCAGAAGGATTAATCATTGTAAATACCTCCACCGGATGCTTAAATATGTTTTTCGGAGGCGCGTGGAAAAAATCCTGCTTTGAATGTGATCTCGGAATGCTGAATATTACAGCCAATACCCCCCTATGTGAAGGAGAAGATCTGAACCTGTCGGTAACAACCGTTCCAGAAGCAACTTATCTGTGGGAAGGGCCGAATGGTTATAGCTCAACGGAGTCTGATCCTGTGATAACCGACACAGAAATTGCTGATGCTGGTAGCTATTCAGTTACAGTGACAAAAGCCGGATGCAGTGCCGATCCTCTGGGTGTGAATGTAGTTATCAACGACAGTCCTGAGCAGCCAATAGCCTCTTCTAACAGCCCAATCATCGTTAATAATACAATTGAGTTAAACGCTTCGGAAGTTCCCGGAGCAACGTATGAATGGAGTGGCCCTTCCGGCTTTTCTTCCGGTCAGCAAAATCCTTCCATCAGCAATGCAACAGAGGAAAATGAGGGAACATATTACGTGTATGCAATGGCTGCTAATAATTGTGCTTCTGCCGCTTCTTCAGTTGATGTTTCGATTATCAATAAATTCTTTTTTGAATACACAGGCTCAGATCAAAGTTTTCTCGTTCCGCCTGGTATCACCAGCATAGATGTCAAACTTTGGGGAGCTGCCGGATCGGGCAGTACTCAGGCAAGTTATGGAGGCAGCGGAGGCTATGCGGGAGCAACGATTGCCGTCACGCCGGGTGAAACACTTACCCTTATCGTTGGTCAAGGTGGACAGATTTCCGGAACTTCACCTGTTTTTGGTGGAGGCGGTTCGGGAGATACAGTGCGCGGATCTGGTGGTGGCAGAAGTGCGATTCGCCGTTCCGGAACAGAACTCATTACTGCGGGTGGAGGCGGAGCGGCGGGTGGTGGTGGCGGAGCTAATACGAGAGACGGTGGAGCTGGTGGCGGTGAAAGTGGTCAAGGCGGCTTTGGATCAAATCCCGGAGGCGGGGGAACACAATCGTCCGGAGGTATTGGCGGAAGTTGTCCAGGTACGAACGACGGAACTCAATTTAACGGGGCAAATGGACTTGCTGGAGGAGGTGGAGGATACTTCGGCGGGGGATCGGGTGGCGATTGCGGCTGCTGCTCTGGTTCGGCAGGAGGAGGATCCGGCTATGTCGGAGGAGCCGGGCTTAGCAATGCCAATAACACCGGAGGCACAGGTACAACTCCCGGCAATAGCTCCGACCCGGATAGAAATGGTGCAGGGCAGGGGGGAGCAGGTAATGGTGCAAATGGTCGTATAGTCATTTATTGGTGAAAATAAATTGTCTGATTCTATACTTTCTGTTTGCAGACATCTATACTACAAAAGAATGAATAGCGGTGATTGAATTCGCATTTGATAACTCAGGATTTGACAATGTAGAGGAGGCTCAATTCAAAAAAATACAATGTAAAAAGACCTGAATCAGGTCTTTTTTCGTTTGAATGAAATTTCCCCTTTTGGCAAAGAACTTGGAAAGGGGGCGGCACAACCATTATTTTTGAACCCCATTAATTCTATGACTTCAATGAGAAAAATTCCATTCTTATGTTTTGCCGTTTTTATTTCCTGTGCGGCACTTGCGCAGCCTAATCTCACTTCGGCTTTCAATGCTAACAAGAGCGGCGATTACGAAGAGGCTGTTTCCTATATCGAAAAAGTTGCTTCGGATCCAAAAGCTACTGCAAAGGAAAAATACTGGCGTTACCGCGGAAACATATATTTAAACATTGCAAAAGACCCTGCCTTATCAGCTAAATATCCGGATGCATTAGCAACAGCCGTTGATTCATATCTAAAAGGAATGGCACTCGACACACACGGCGATTATAAAAATGAAGTTTCCGTGTCACTGGCTGATGCTCAGTCAATTGTGCTATCGCACGCAGAGAAAAGCTATAATTCAAAGGACTTTTGCTCCGCCGCCAAAAGTTTTGATCTGGCAGCACTGATCTCTGACAAGTTTTCCATCATTGATTCGGCTGCTATTTTCAACGCTGCATATTGCTTTGATAAATGCGGAAACATTGAAGGGGCACTCAAAGGGTATAAGCGATGCGGTGAAATTGGATACAATGTACCGGATGTTTTCCGTTACAGTTCAGAACTTTATACCAAAATGGGCAAAAAAGAGGAAGCGCTCAAGGTACTTTCTGAGGCACGGGCCAAATACCCCAAAGATTCTGACCTGCTGCGGTCAGAAGTAAATATTTATCTCAATGAAAATCAATATGATAAAGCAGAGACCTTGCTTAAATCGCTCACTGAAACAGATGCAAAAAATGAAGCAATTTGGTTCGTTCTCGGTGTGACCTACGAAAAACTGGGTAAAAAAGCCGAAGAGGAAGAAGCCTATAAGAAAGCATTGCTGATCAAACCTGATTATTACGATGCATTGTTCAATCTTGGCGCGATGTATTTTAATGAAGGCTTAGATAAGGAAAAGGGCTGTGCAGATATACCTGCAAGGGAAAAAGCCCAGTACGAGGAGTGTGTGTCAAAATCAAAAATTTATTTTTCAAATGCATCAGCACACTTGGAAAAGGCATATAAGCTTAAACCAGAAGACAGGGAAATCATTTCGGCGTTGAAGGATGCTTATTATAAAAATGAAAATATGGAAGGGTATGCGAAAATGAAAGCATTACTTGGCTCATGAGTGCCTGATAATAAGGGTCGTTATTGCCTTTTATATTTGAATTTTCTATTTTACATAAGGCATATAAGCTTAAGCCAGAAGACAGGAAAATCATTTCGGCGTTGAAGGATTCTTATTATAAAATAAGGGGTGTTATTGCCCTTTATATTTGAATTTTCTATTTTACATAATGTAAATTATGGTTAAAAATCAACCAAATATGAGTCGTTGACAACAGAAGGCTGCTGCATAAACTTTACTCACTTAATACACTCCAAATCGAAGAGTTAAAACTGAAACTCAAACTCGTGATGTAG
>JADLBA010000201.1 GCA_020848015.1 Crocinitomicaceae bacterium
AAAGAGCTTCTTTAGAAGAAAAGATGACCATTTCTGAAAAGAAACTGCAAGGTGAAATTGATAAGCGTAAAGCAGAATGGGATCAGAACGTTCAGTATGCTCAGAATAATAAACTGACACCGGATGAAGAGGCTGCTATACAGCAGCGGCTTGAAGAACTTTCTTCCGAAATTGAGGCAATCAGACAAAAAGAGGGTGAGGCATTGAGGAAGAAAGAAGAAGAACTTCAGAATGAGCTTCAAAAAAAGGTCAGGGAGTTTTTGGATCGTTACGCAAAGGAAAAGGGTATTGATTATGTTATTAATTATCAGCAGGGATTGAATATCCTGCTCTTTACCAACAGCGCTTATGATGTCACCAATGAAGTAGTGAAAAGGCTGAACGTTGAGTATGGACATGAAAAAACGTCAAAGAGTAAATGAGCTTAGCAGATCAGAAGTTCAGGCAAAATGTAGCGGAGTATATCCTCTTTCTCTGGCAAATGGAGGATTTGGTGAGAGCTGTATATTTTGACCCCGAATCATTGGATGATTTTATCCGCAGTTATACTCCGGATAAAAAGGCTTTTGAAGTGGAGAAAAAATGGTTTCGCGATCTTGTGAAAAAGATGCGAAGTGAGAGGGTAGAACAACGGGGTCATATTAGTGAAGTTCACGAACTGATATTTGAGTTGAACTATCTGCACAATACTCTTCTGAATGTTTTGCGTGATAAAATTTATGTTGATCTCTATCACAAAGCAAAGCCGAACATTGAAGAATACCTGCCACGTACTGACGGAAAGTCGGCAAACGATGTGGAGTCTTGCCTGTTGGCTCTGTATGGATTGCTTGTGTTGAGGCTGAAGCGTGAAGCTATCTCAAAGGAAACGGAAGAAGCGATGACCTCGTTCAGCAACTTGATGGCGAGGTTGGCTCATCACTACCGCCTGATGAAACAGGGGGAGAGCATTCATGCTCTTAACTGACAACACAGGAATTTCATATTCCGAGCATCTCTTTTAGTTTTACATAACCGCTTCTGCTCAACGGAACTTTTCGTTCGTTTGTCAGCAATACGACGTGATTGTTCTTTTCATAAGACTCGATGCGTGCAATGTATTTTATCTGTATCAGATGCGAGCGGTGTGTACGTATAAATTCCGTTGAAGGAAGAACCTCTTCAAAATAGGAAAGAGTTTTTTTCTTCAGGAAATATTCATCTCTGGTAAATATTTTTACATAGTCGTCATAAGCCTCGATAGCAAAAATATCTGTGGCGGGAATAATCCTGATATTACCTCCTTCCCTTACTACTATTCTGGACTCCTCCTCTGGTTGCCTCACTCTGATTTTTCCTAGGTCAATGGAGGATAATGCAACCGAATGATTGTTCTGTTTTAGCCCTCTCAATTTGGTAATGGCTTTATCAAATCTTTCTTTGCTAAATGGTTTTAATAGATAGTCTGTCGCCATGGATTCAAATGCTTTCATTGCATATTCATCATAAGCAGTCGTAAAAATGACGTGCGGCATATCATCCAACAGTTCGAGCATTTCAAATCCGGTTATCTTTGGCATTTGAACGTCGAGGAAAATCAGGTCAGGCTTATGCTGATGGATAGCCTTTATCCCTTCATAACCGTTGGAACATTCGTCAATAATTTCAAAATCACTATATGCCTGAAGGTATTCCCTTACAATACTTCGGGCAAGCGGTTCGTCATCAATCAAAATGGTGCGTATCATTTTTGTTGTGGAATGAGAAGAGAGGTTGTAAAGGTGCCATTTTCACAATGTGTATTGAGAAGATCGTTCCTGGCATACAGTAGATAGAGCCGCCGTTGTATAGAGTTGAGACCAAATCCTGTTCCGCGGTGTGGGGAATCTGATCCGGAATCGAATGGGTTTCGGATATTGATCAGCAGGTTTTCTTTTTCAATTGTTGCACAGATTGTAATGGCTACCTCGCCAGTGGTATTATAAAGACCGAATTTTATCGCATTTTCCACGATGGGCTGAAGGAGCAGCGACGGGAGTAGTAGATTTTCCGTGCCTTTTTCATTTCGAATATCCGTCTTGAGTCTATCGCCAAAGCGCACTTTTTCAATATCGAGATAAAGCTCAATATGATGAAGTTCTTCACCCATAGAGACGAGTTGCTGATCGCCTTTTTTTATGGTACCGCGTAGAAAATCAGATAGTTGCTGAATCATTTTTCGGGCCTCTTCAGGTTGTTTGCCCGTTAAGGCACTAATGGAGTTGAGGCTGTTGAATAGAAAGTGAGGTTGTAACTGCAGGTGCAGACGTGCAAGCTCGGCATCCTTGAAAAGAGTCTCTATCTCTTTTTTTCTTTTTTCCTGTGATTCCTGCTCTTTCGTAAAGTAACTGAGCCAGAACATGACATCTAAGAGAGCGATCATCAGCAGTGAAAAAACAAAACGGACGGGAAATGAGGCCGACAAAAATGTTCCGTAGCTATTGTAAGTAGATAGCAGGAGCGGTGAAATCCATCGGAAAACTGTATTAACGATCAGTGCAATAACAAAAAGATAAACGATGCGGTAGGAGATATTTTTTGCGTTTGTATGGTAGAACTTATGAGTATTTCTAATAATGGAAACAGCGATAAGTTGTGAAGCCATAAAAAGGGAAGCATCCGCAGCAGACACTCTCCATGGCCAACCAAGGCGATGGATGACAAGGGTGACAATAATTACCCAGAACAGCCACCACGCTGAGGCAATCAGGAGATATTTTTTCCAGGATGAATTAATCAGGATCACCGGAGCTCTGCTGAATGAATTTCCTGGTGAATGTAGTGTGTAGAAATTACATGGGAGGTAATTTTTGTTTCACGGATAAATTCATCAGGATTGTTCTTGGTAAGCGTGGAGGAATAAATCTCCATACCATCTGAAAGTAAAGTTGCATACTGGAGGTAATTTACTCCTATGAACTTCCAACGTATTTCATTTCCGCGGGTATTCTGGAAAATGCACTCTTCTGATTTTCCAACACTTTGAGCTTTTTCGAAAGCTTCACTTAGGGATAATGCCTGAATTGTTCGGAAGGACTCGTGAAATTGTGCGACTGTATCTGTATTTTCAATATCAATATGGAATATTAGTTTAGCGATGTACCAGTTCATTACGGTTAGTGTTTCAGATTGTAGAAAAGTGTTATTGGCAAGAAGATGTTATTGGT
>JADLBA010000202.1 GCA_020848015.1 Crocinitomicaceae bacterium
AAAAATTGCGCAGACAATTAGAAAAGAGATAATAGGAGGTACAGGTACCCTCTTCCGGTGGCAGAATGCAGAGAAGAAATACGAAAGCATGGTGCCAATAATTATTCATCCAATCAGAAATTTCAGGATATTTAATTTTCGATACTTCTGTGTGTTTCAGGCTGAGATAATTTAAAGGCTTGTGATGTTTGATTTCTTTCAGCACCTCTTCGAATGGGGTCGGTTATTTATTTCATGCAGTTATTCCTTAATTCTGCATTATCGAAGATTGTACTATTGACTTTCTATCTTCGTCCAATTTCTTTTGGATAAGTGTAATGGACGATTAAATTATGCTCTCACCACAGGGAGAATTCACCGGAATTTCCCGAAAACTTTGGCGGATAAATGTATTCTTTTAATGTTGAGCCTCTTTCGCAGTGTTGATTATATTATCCGGTATTCGCTTACCATCTGCTTTAAGGGGCTTGCACGACATCGCTTATCCTCCTACCTTCGTTTTCGTTTGAGGGCTATGTCTGGTGTATGTCCTGTCGTTCATTCTTTAATTAGTCCCCAATAATAAATAGTCAGAAATATTATTATGATATTACAAAATTGGTGGTTTACAACATTGCTCGGAATGAATGAGCCAATAAGGCCACCTCTTAAGCGGCATATCAGGGCAGATGTATTAATTGTAGGGGCTGGTGCTGCCGGACTTTCTGCCGCCAATTATTTTATCGGTCGTGGGCTGAAGACTGTTTTGCTCGAAAAAAATATCTGTGGTGGAAGTTCATCAGGCAAGAGTGCAGGATTTCTCACCCCCGACAGCGAACTTGAATTATCTCAACTAATAAGAAGATTCGGTATTACGGGAGCTAAGGATCTCTGGAGCGTCCCCACCAAGGGGATTGAAATGATGAAGTCAAACATTCACCGCTATCAGATAAGCTGTGATTTTCAAATTCAGGATAGTTTATTTCTTGGCATTGGAAAGGGGGGCTGGAGAGATATTCAAGAAGAGATGAAGTCCAGAAAAGCACTTGGATTTGACCAGATCCTGTACAATGAAACGGATATTCAAAGTGTCATTGGCTCTAAAGGCTATTCTGGTGGTGTAAGATATAAGGATACCTATGGTATTGATGCACTGCTTTATTGTCAGGGCATGAAAAAACTGCTCGTTAGGAATGATATTGATATTTATGAATCTTCTGAAGTGATTTCAGTATCAGATCATTGTGCCAGAACCCATTTGGGTTCGGTTACTGCAGAGCAGATCATCTTTTGTGCCGATAAAATTGAACCATCGCTGAGTAGGTATGCAGACAATATATACCATGCTCAGACCTTTCTCTCGATTAGTGAACCTCTTAACGAGATGATGGTTAAATCAATTTTTCCTGAAGATAAATTTCAGTGCTGGGATTCTACACTTGTCTATAGTTATTTCCGGTTAACAGGTGACAATCGCATTTTGCTTGGGGGCGGCAGTATGCTCACAACATTTTCAAAAAATGATGTAAATTCCTCCAAAGTAATTGATATGGTCATTCGTAATTTTAAAAATACTTTTCCTCAATTAAAAGGACTGAGGTTTATTCAATACTGGCCGGGGAGAATAGATTCAACACGAGATTTACTTCCAACGATACTGAAGGATCCGGCAGCTCCGTGGTTGCATTTCGTTTTAGGTTGCGTTGGTCTGCCTTGGGCAACATTTTGTGGCGATTTTGCTGCGCGCCATTCTGTGCAAACGGATCAGCAGGATGATCATCATTATTATGAATATTTCCGTGCGGACAGACATTTTTTTGTCCCCCTTTGGATGGAAAAAATTATCAGCAAACAATTGGTGTTTTCAATTAATAATGGCTGGGCGAAGTATTACCAAAGGGATGCTGAAAATAATAAACGAACAAAAGAATTATTATTAACGAGAAAATTGAACAATAGTAAACCGAATACCCATTCGAGTAGGGAATGCTGAGGGGGAGAGGCTCCTTCATTTAGCAGCCGATTGAGGGAGATGATGATCCTCTTGAAGTTTTAATTGATTCAATTGTTTTCACCTTGAATGTCTTTTCATATCCTAACGAAGATTTGATGGTTAACCAGATGAGTGAGATCTACTGCAAATTTTTAGGAATACGATTGATTTCTTGTGTTTGGCAGCAACTGTTCAATCATTTTTTTGTCAAATTCCCTTTGGCCTGTTGATTCATGGTTTCTATCAGCGCAATATGCTGCTCTGAATACGGAATATGGCTATTGTAAGTCCGGATAGAGGAGAGGATTTACTTTTTTTGAGAAATACTCTTTTTCTGAATTAGCCTTTTTGCAAATTCGATCTGTGTATCCTTTCCGTCTTCCAGATCGGTGATTTCCGTTTTAACATCATAATCCGGTTTTATCGGTTGTGGATCGTACCTGAAGCTGCGGTCATAATTGTACCGGATGGTGGCAATATTTACTTTGACTCCACTTCGTGGCAAACTAAAAGAGGCAGGGTTTCCCCACGTACCTGTAACAGGGCCAAGGCAGGGTTCTCCAATGATTACTCCCCTTTTCTTTTCGCGGAATGAATGGGTGAAGTCCACTGCTGCAGACGCGGTGAGACCATTGATCAGCAGGTAACAATTTCCGGTATAGACTTTCTTTATCTTTTGTACTACCGGATCTGAAAAATAGAGTGTATCCATTTCCCCTTTCTCCATTTTGAGAATTTTAATATAGTTCTGTACATCTTCATTTTTTTTGTAAAAATTGCGGATCATCCATTGCGATATGGGTCTTAACATTCCGCTGGACCTTTTCATTGCCAGTTCACTGTTTTTGCCAATGATATTGTCTGGTGTATTGTAGCCGGCGGTATCAATGAACGAATAAAGATATTCTACCCACGAACTGCTTCCGCCGCCATTACCTCGGATGTCGAGCACAACATTTTCTATATTTTTCTTTTTTATTTCCTTGAATGATTTGCGGATAAAATTTGCATACTTCAATCCCCCTAATGGTGCAAAAGTTCCGATCTTCAGTACTGCAGTATTGTCCTCTTCATCAACGGAAAGCGACATTGCCTCTCCAAATTCTTTGTCCTCCAATTTTTTCTGGCGTTCCTTCCAGCGCCGCTGGTTGTATGCAGGATAGACAATCTCACGGATTTCATCTTCCTTTTCTATGTCTATTTTTATTTCAGGTCCCAAGTCAATATTCATTCCCAGAACGACTGGGAGTACAGCATCGGCCACCCTTTGCTGGGCACTTACTGCTCGCCCTTCCACACAAGCAAATCGCATGGCTTCAACATAAATTTTTTCAATCTCTACATTATTGATGCATATAATGCGGGATCCGGGATCAATCAAGCCATCCCTGTCTTTCATAAGATAAATTCCCCCTGAGAGTGAAATGAATTGCAGTGGCAGTATATACTTTCCGTTCCGCAATTGCATATTTTGGAGATACTCAAAGTCAATGCACGAATGTGAATCCTTCATCACTTGCATTACTGTTCCTACTGTTTTGCAAAATTCTCCGAGCGAACGATTTTCAGTGAGGTAGGATACAGCATGGCTGTATGCACCATTGAATTCTTCGCGTGAACAAAATCCATAAGGATTAGGATGCGATGCTATAATGGCAGATTTCAGATCATATAGATCTTTGATCAATGAATCTTTGCAGAATATGCTGTCTTGGTTATACTGCGCAATTGATGACAATACTCCTGAAAATAACAATGCAGTGAAAAAAAGTGATACTCCACATAATTGTCTGCATGGAGCCTTAGTCCAGTTGTGTTGTCTGCCGGATAAGCCGATGTTAAGATATAATTTCCCCAAGATATCACTCATTTCTTTTGCGTACCATCGTCAGAATTGTTGCTAATGCGACGGTTTCTCCAGTCTCATCGTGGACATCAACCAGAAACTTTACAATTCCTTTCGGCACGTCATCCTCACTTTTTTTCTCCTGTTCTGTTTTTTGTTTCACTGTCAACTTTACACCGATGGTCATGCCTGGATATACCGGTTTTGTAAAGCGCGCTTCTTCGATACCGTAGTTCAGCAATACCGGCCCTTTCTTTGGATCTACAAAAAGCCCTGCTGCTTTCGAAAGAACAAAGTAACCATGTGCTACACGACGTTCGAAAATGGTTCCATCGAGCGAAGTCGCATCCATGTGTGCGTAAAAATTGTCTCCGCTGACATTGGCAAAATTGGCAATGTCGGCTTCGGTGACTGTATGCTGATGGGTAAAGACAGTATCACCAATAATGAGGTCTTCAAAATATTGCCTGAAAAGATGCGGATTAGCTTCCCGTTGCTGTGCGCCGTATTGATACTGGTTGGTAATAGCAGTAATGGTTGTGGGGGATCCTTGTATCGCTGTTCGTTGCAGGTAATGTTTCACGCCTCTCATTCCTCCCATCTCTTCACCTCCGCCGGCACGACCGGGACCACCGTGTACCAGCAATGGCATCGGAGATCCATGCCCCGTACTCTCTTTTGCACTCTCCTTGTTGAGTACTAATATTCGGCCATGATGCGATGCTGTGCCCAGCACAAACTCTTTGGCTATGCGATCATTCGAAGTAGCAATGCTGCAGACCAGCGATCCTTTACCCATTTTGGAAAGTGCTATTGCATCCTCAAGATGATTATATGGCATCAACGTGGTAATGGGGCCAAATGCTTCTATTTCATGAGTAGCTGTATTATTAAACGGATCCTTATTCAACAAAATGACGGGAGAAAGAAATGCTCCCTTTTCTGCATCCGCATCAACCACATCAACCCCAGATGGATTTCCATAAACCAGTTCGGAAGTTTGCATTAATAGTCCAAGTTTTTCGAGTACATCGTTGCGCTGCGAAATGCTTGCGAGCGCTCCCATGCGTACCTTTTCATTCATCGGATTGCCGATCACGGTCTGGCTGAATGCTTTACCAAGTGCGATCTGTACGTCTTCAAGAAAATTTTCCGGAACTATAACACGGCGAATTGCGGTACACTTTTGTCCGCATTTTACCGTCACCTCCTTTCTGACTTCCTTAATAAAGAGGTCAAACTCTTCGGTGCCTGGAGCTGCATCGGAGCCAAGTACCGCAGCATTCAGCGAGTCCGCTTCCATATTGAATGGCACTGACTCATTAACGATTACAGGGTGACTCTTCAGCATTCTTCCGGTAGAAGCACTGCCTGTGAAGGTTACGATATCCTGTGAGCTCAGGTGCTCTAATATTCCTTCGGCGCTTCCGCAAATCAGTTGTAAAGCTCCTTCAGGCAATATTTGGGAAGAAATAATATCGCGTGTTACCGCTTCAGTGAGAAAGGAAGTCAGTGTTGCAGGCTTCACTACGGCAGGTACTCCTGCGAGCAAGTTCACTGCTATTTTTTCTAACATACCCCACACAGGGAAGTTGAATGCATTGATATGTACCGCAACACCTTCCCGCGGAACCATAATATGATGTCCGATAAATGTACCATTCTTTGAAAGCCTGACCAGTTCTCCATCCACATAAAAGCGCTCATTGGGAAATTGCCGACGAAGGCTGGCATTGGCAAAAAGGTTGCCGATACCGCCGTCTATGTCTATCCAGCTATCAATTTTCGTTGCTCCGGTTTTGTAACTTACCTCGTAATACGCGGCTTTGCGATCGGTGAGAAAAAGTGCTAACGCTTTCAGCATTCTTCCGCGTTCGTGAAAGGTCATTTTGCGAAGAGCCTTACCACCAATGGAACGGCCATATTGCAACACTTCGCCAAAGGCGATCCCTGCACTGCTGGCGGTGGCCACTACGTCGCCTGTCACCGCATTGTACAATTCCTTTCCATTCCCATTTCCAGTTATCCACTGACCAGATACGTAATTTTGAAGTTTCATTTTCTTCTTTTGTTGAACTGCGAATTTATGCCAAAGTTGCGTTGCGGTATTTTGAACTTAGTTTTATCAAAGAATTAACCGGCGAATAGATTGATAACCATTTTTTAATATTGACACTGATCTGTTGTATTCATCTGGCAGATATTTTTTTTCGGAAAGTTGTTCATTTTTGTGAAACAATTTTTTTTGCTGCTTATGCATTCTCCTCCTCATCTTTTCCACAAATCTGTGAATTCAGTTTGTGGTTTGTTCCTCTTTAATTCCAAATCAATCATTCCGCTATTTCTATGAATAATCTGAATGAACAAATAGCCGGCGATATCCTTCAATGGGACATCCGATCGTGGAAAATATGCCTCGATTTCTGGGAAGAAAAAATGCAAAATGTCGCAGGAAAAAAAGCTCTTGA
>JADLBA010000203.1 GCA_020848015.1 Crocinitomicaceae bacterium
TTCAAAAGGTATTCGATGCCTTATTGAAGCGGAAAAGGAACTCGGCGATGTAGTGGTTGTAGCGCCCGATAAACCCCAGAGTGGCATGGGACACGCCGTTACCATCAGCGGAATTCTCCGGCTGAATAAGGTGGAATTGATGCCTGGAGTAAGCGCCTATTCTTGTAACGGTACGCCGGTTGATTGTGTGAAACTCGCCATATACAGGGTGTTGGATCGCAGACCGGATCTGTTGGTGAGTGGGATCAACCACGGTGCCAACTCATCTATCAACGTCATCTATTCTGGAACCATGTCTGCCGCCGTAGAAGGAGCTCTCGAAAACATTTCTTCGATAGGATTTTCATTGTTGGAATTTTCTGCAGATGCAGATTTTCGCGCTTCTGCTTCTGTGGCCAAAAAAATTGCACAGCAGGTATTGAGTGAAGGTGGTTTGCCCGAAGGTATCTGCCTCAATGTGAATGTTCCCAAAGGTGCGCCCGAAGAGATTAAAGGCATCAGGATTTGCAGACAAGCCAAAGCCTGCTGGGATAATACTTTCGATCAACGTGCTGACCCTTCGGGAAAAAATTACTTTTGGCTGACCGGTGAATTCAAAAATTTTGACAAAGGGGAAGATACCGATGAATTTGCACTGCGCCACAATTTTGTTTCTGTAGTACCCGTTCAGTATGACCTCACTGCCTATCATGCCTTTTCGCATCTTCAACAATGGGAGCTATGACAAAAGACAGGCTGGATAAATTCTGGATAGGTCTCATCGTTGGTGTATTGGGTGCATTGCTCGGCTACTTCGCTTTTGCGGCTTTTTGGGCACTGTACAACGATACAAGCATTGTCTTTTTTACCCGCGAAATATTTTTGGGATCAGGAATCTTTCAAGATAAAATAGTTACTATCTCCATTTTACTCGATGTTGTACTGTTCTATTTCTTTCTTCGCGCTAACTGGTACAACCTCTGCAAAGGAATATTGGCAGTGGTGATCTGCAGTGTTCCTGTAGCCGTCTATTTGTACTGATCTCATAAGTAACAAGCCCCTACATTTGCCGATATGAAAATATACATCATCGCCGGCGAAGCCTCCGGCGATCTGCACGGATCCAACTTGGTGCGCGAACTGAAACACCAATCGCCGGGAGTGCAGTTGCGATGCTGGGGCGGAGATCTGATGCGCACCGCCGGGGCTGAGGTTGTAAAGCACTACCGCGATCTCGCATTCATGGGTTTTATTGAAGTGCTACTGAATTTGAGAACCATTTTGGGCAACCTGAAGTTTTGCAAAGTTGACATTGAACAATACCAGCCCGATGCACTTATGCTGATTGACTATCCTGGATTCAACCTTCACATTGCTCAATGGGCAAAATCAAAAGGTATTCCCGTTTACTATTATATATCTCCTCAGATTTGGGCATGGAAGCAGGGGCGGATAAAAATCATCCGGAAATGTGTGAAAGAAATGTTTGTCGTGCTTCCTTTTGAAAAGGACTACTATAAAAAGGCAGGTATAGATGTCCACTTTGTCGGGCACCCTCTCCTCGACGCTATTAACCCTAAAGAAAGAAGTGAAGCCGAATTTATCGAGTTTTGCAAAGCTCACGAACTTTCAGGTCAGCCGATCATCAGCCTATTACCTGGCAGCAGGAAACAAGAGATAAAAACGATGTTGCCGGTTATGCTCGAAGCAGCAAAAAATTTCCCCGGATACCAGTTTGTTGTGGCCGGTGCGCCAGGACAAACAGCAGATTTTTATCGTCAGATCATCGGCCATCTTTCTGTTCCATTAGTATTTGGAAAGACGTATGAACTTTTCCGGCTATCGAGCGCCGGTCTGGTTACCAGTGGTACCGCCACACTTGAAGCAGGTATCTTCAAAATGCCTCAAGTTGTCTGCTATAAAGGGAATGCGATCTCATACCTCATTGCAAGGCAATTAGTCAAAGTAAAATTCATTTCGTTAGTCAACCTTATCCTGAACCGCAAAGCGGTAACCGAACTTATTCAGCATGACTTTAACGCTTCATCGCTATCCACCGAATTGCACCGGTTGCTCAACGATCCCCTCTGCAGGGAGCAAATGCTCAGCGATTACAATGCACTCCATAATCTGCTCGGTGGCCCCGGTGCTTCGCGTATTACTGCAAATCTCATGTTGAAAAGTATTGAATCATAGCAAAATGACGTAACGAACCGAAAGTATTTTCGTTTCAACGTTGTGCGCTACCAGATTTTTATATTCTGCCTTCTTTTTTCACTGGTATCATTTGCCGGTGACAAAGTAAAGATCGGCATTTTTACCGGTGCTAATCACACAAAGGTCAATATAACCGTTACCGGCATTTATGCGCTGATTGGCGATGGTGGAGTGCTTGCTACGCTTTCAAAAGACGATAAAAATATTCAACTCGATGCGGCAGCCGATGGTGTCAATGCAACTCTCGATGGCCGGTTTTTAGGCCGGTTCAAGCGAGTAATGTTTCAACATTATGGAGCAGCAGAATTCAAGGTTTATCCCGCAGCAGGAAAAGCCAACAGCTATATTTTCCCAGAGGATCTGATAGTAACGTCAGTTCTCAACAGGCTTCAATTGGTCAATAGCCTCGACATTGAAAGCTATGTGCCCGGCGTAGTCGAGGCGGAAGGTGGGAAAGGGCACTTAGAGGAATACTACAAAGTTCAGTCTGTGATCAGCCGCACTTACGCGCTCAATAATCTTCGCCGACACGAAGCGGAAGGTTTTCATCTGTGCGATGGTACTCATTGCCAAGTCTATCACGGGCGCTCCAGGTTTGAACCGCTGATTGCGGCGGCTGCTGCCAAAACCAACGGCATTGTAATCGTGGACGACAACATAGACCTTATTACTGCTGCTTTCCACAGCAATTGTGGCGGGCATACGATCAATGCGGAGGATGTGTGGTCCAAACCTCTGTCATACTGTGTGGGGCGGGCAGATACATTTTGCCTGTTAATGCCGCATAGCAATTGGGAAAAGTCAATTCCACGAAGTCAATGGACAGATTATCTTGAATCAAAAAGATATCCGGTTTCCGATAGTACTACCGCCAATGCACTTGCCTACTTTCCATCTGAAAAACAGATCTTTTTTGTTGACAGCACTTTTAAAATTCCGCTGCGAGTAATCCGCTCTGACCTCAAGTTGCGCTCAACTTTTTTTACAGTGCATCAACAGGGAGACCAGGTAACCTTCATCGGACAAGGGTTTGGTCACGGCGTTGGGCTATGTCAGGAAGGTGCTATGCGAATGGCTCAGTTAGGGTATGCATACGATGAGATCATTCACTATTATTACAAAAACGTTCATCTCGTACCAAAGCATCTGATCTGGTTCTTCAAATTTGATTAGTGCTTTTTTAAGATAAAACATATTCCATGGCTATCTTTTGGTGCATCATTAGCCGACCTTAACAGACTTTGACTTCCTTTAACAGGCAATGAAAGAATGATTTGACTATTTTAGCTAAGTCAATTAAGAAACCAATATGCAACAAGCACGTTTTTTTCTGGCAGCGATGACTCTTGTGGCTGTATCTACTGCATTTTCTCAAGAAACAGCCCGTATTCAAATCAAGAAAGAACAAAACGGTAAAGTTACCGAAGAAACCCGTACCATCGAGATAGCAGAAGGGCAGGATATACAGACGGTTCTGAAGGATATGGGGGTGCTGGATGAATTCGGACAACTAAAAAGCGGGCAGCAGTTTACGATCAATATTGAAAAAAAAGGAGTCGGAGGAGATGACCGCAACCTGCAGCTTTATTATTCCCCAAGCCTCTCACTTCCCCCGATGGCAGTACTGCCGGAATGCTCTCCGGCTACTCCCCAAGAGCCGAAAGCCTTTCTCGGAGTAATGCTCAGGAATAATATTGATGCGTGGAATAATGCTTCACCCGCTTCAAAAAATAAAATAACAGGCGGAGTAATGATTACGGAGATCATTGACGACACACCTGCAGAAAAAGCGGGGCTCAACGAAGGAGACGTGGTTACTGCCATTGACGGAAAGGCGACCAACCGAGTAGAAGAACTAGTAGATTACATCCAGTCAAAAAAGCCGGGTGATACCGTAAAGGTGGATTATGTGCGGAACGGAAAAAAGAAGAATATACGAATCAAACTTGGCGAGAAAAATACCACTCCCTCTGGCTATCCCTATTACTATGGATATCCCGAACCTGAATCGCCAATGTGGCAATCGGATAGCTTTAATTTCCGTTTCAACCCCGACTCCATCACTATTATTTGTCCCGACAAAAGGATGAAATGTGATTCGATGAAAATATGCCAGCCCTTTAGTTGGAACCGCGATGGATTCAGCCTTTCCGAAACTGCCTTCCTCGGAATTACACCGGGAAAAGAATCAGGTGAAGATGGAGTCGTGATCGGATCGGTGGTTGAGCGCTCGGCTGCCGAAGAAATGGGACTTCGCCAAGGAGATATTATTCTTTCATTTAATGGAAATACGGTCAACAGTTTTGAAGATATTTCTCAACAGGTGGGAGCCGCCCAACCAGGCGATGATGTAGCGCTGGTTATCCGTCGGGAGGGCCGAGAAAAACAAATCAGCGGCAAGCTCGGAAAAAGAGCGGTGAGCGATAAAGACGGGATGCGTATTTTCCACGACTTTAAAGGAATGGATGAAAATGGAAACTACCTGTATGATTATGAGTTTGACATGGATCAGAACGACATAGAGCAGCAGATGGAGGAGTTGTTGCAAATGCTCGACAATCAACAAGACAGGATCAGTGAAGAAAGAGAGCGGCTGAACGATGAGTTGCTAAAACTGCGTGAAAACAAAGAGACCCTTTCACTGAGTATTGAAATAGATGAAATCACAAAGGAAGAAGCCGAAATAGTCAATCAGAAAGCATCCCCAAAACTCGAAACCGGCAATTCCCTGTCTCTTGAAAAGATTGTCTTTTTTCCAAATCCTAATGAAGGCATCATCAACCTGAGTTTTACTTCCCCAGAAAAAGGGAATTTATCTGTGGTGCTTTTCGACTCGACCGGTGCTAAGGTTTATTATGAAAGCATCTCTTCTTTTAGCGGAAGCTATTCAAACACTATTGATATTTCTCATCAGCCCAATGGCTCCTATTATTTGCAACTTTCTGTCAATGGTAAAACCTACTCGAGGAAAGTAATCAAGGGGTAAGAAATTTTTCTCAGAAAAAAAGCGGGATTTGCCCGCTTTTTTTGTCTGTATTTCTCTGACAAGACTGCCGGTATTTGTTACCAAAAAATAACTACTTTACCCGAACCACCATTGCCGCCGGCAGTCAATGGGGCTGAACCACCACCACCACCGCCGCCGGAGTTGGCCTCTCCATTATCACCAGAATCTATATTACCATAATATCCATCATAACTTCCGCCGTTTCCACCACCAATACCACCACCCCCACCACCACCGGCGTATGTTCCCGGACTTCCGCCGCCATTTGTTCCCGGAGTTCCGCTAATAGTGCTTGTTCCACCAGATCCACCGTTTCCAAGGGTAGTATTCACGGTGCCTCCATATCCCCAGCCACCTTTTCCTCCGGAACCCACGCCGGGCATATATCCAGCAGCTCCACCCGCACCACCACTTGCTCCAATATTGACACCAGGCCCGGTAACACTGCTTGTACTACCAGCCGCACCAGGATTATTGCCCCCGGAAGCCCCTCCACTTCCTCCAATACCAATGGTTACGGTATATGAGTTGCTTTCGGTGACCTCAAAAATATTTTCTGCATAACCACCGCCGCCACCACCGCCACCGTTCGGGCGATTTGCGCTACCCCCATTATGACCGGCACCACCACCACCACCGCCTCCCCACACTTGTATTTTGACAAGAGAAACTCCGGCAGGAACAGTAAAGATTCCATCCGAGTTGAAAACCTGCGATTTCGTCCAGGGAATGGAGCCCCCGCCACCCGCAGCGACTGCGGCATCTACATAGGCCTTGTTTGCGGCATCGAGATCATTGACCGGCGCTTCGAGATTAGTAATATATCTCTCCCCGCTGGCACCTGTAAGTTGAAGGGGCTTGTCAATTTCTACTTGCGCCAAAAGTTGCCGAGTGAGAGATAATGACAATAGAATAGCAAAAAAATAGTAAAGTGTTCTCATGATATGGTCGTTTTAATAAATGAATTTTCAGAGTAATTCAAATCTACTGCTTTTATTTCACTCTGGTGCCCGAAATATTTTACAAGAACAATAATAAGCCCTGTTCCAAA
>JADLBA010000204.1 GCA_020848015.1 Crocinitomicaceae bacterium
AAGATTTTTTACTTTTTACTGATGATAAAGGGAACCATCGCCCAAATCGCACTTTTGCCGGCACAGACTACAAGGGGGGATACAGCGATCACTTACCTATATATATAAAGATAGAAAAGAAGTAAATCAATAAACTGATTCAAAGAGACTTTTACAGGGTTGAGGTGATGTATTATTTTGTCATTGTCTGCTGTGGTCTTTCCTAACCGAAACCTGTATCTATAAAAATTATCTCCTCGCTTTTCTTCAATAAACGGAAATGAAGGGAGGCTAAAAACAAAAAAAACCCGCTCGGCTGAACGGGATTTTTTAGATATTTTTTCCTAAATCTTTTCTTAGTTACCGCTGTTGGAAGCGGCAGGAGCAGCTTTTTTAGCAACTTTTTTGGTAGCTTTTTTAGCGGCCTTCTTAGCTTTTTTAGGCGCAGCTTTTTTAGCGGCCTTCTTAGCTTTTTTAGGCGCAGCTTTTTTAGCGGCCTTCTTAGCTTTTTTAGGCGCAGCTTTTTTAGCGGCTTTCTTAGCTTTTTTAGGCGCAGCTTTTTTAGCGGCTTTCTTAGCTTTTTTAGGAGCTGCTTTCTTGGCTGCCTTCTTTACAGCCTTTGGAGCTGCATGCGATTTTGACTTTGTTTTCATTTTAGTAACGGTTGATTTGTTTACTTACTTTTTACTGTTATTTTATTTGAGTTGTTTCAACGGGTCGTAAAACACGATGAAATTTTTAATTCTAAAAAAACAATGCATGCACTTTCACCAATCCGTCGTTTTGCACTTCAAGTGTCGGAGCCGGTATTTTGATGAAGCTTAAAATTTTCGCTGTTGTCTTCATCCATTTCTTCGGCCACGCAACTCGATTCAAATCTGCATCAAATGATAAATAGAATTCGCGTGTTGGTTGAAAATTATTAACACTACAAACATTCATTTTTGATCCTGTCATTCCATTCGCTCCATATCCGAATGCAATGTTGAGCCACTTCGGGAAATCCTTGTCTGGAGCCAGAAAGAGAGATATGTTACATGATGCCCAATATGTCTGTCCATTGTAGTCTTTCAAAATGCGTTGTTGAAAATTACGACCAAGAAGATCAGGATTGCACATTGCAAAACTTGTAGATGAGTAAGAAAACTTGATTGTGATACGTTGTTGTTGCCACAATAATTCCTGACTGATGAAGAGTGTTGAACCTGTAAAATTTGCTATTTCATCACCCAATGAAAATCCCCACCCCTGTGAAAATCCATCTATTATTTCTATACCTGAAAGGTACGCCAATCCTGTGATTCCGCCTGTAACGACAGCGCGTTTTCGTTTCATTCCACTCCATCGCAAAGCAGAAGTACTCATTGAACTCAGATAATAGCCCGACATGAAATGTCCTGCCTTATCCATCTGTAGCCATTCATGATTGTCATTGAAAAAGTGAAATGAACTTCTTGGATATTCATTATACCAAGCCGAGTTTAATGCAATCAATGATCCTCCTGCCAGAACAGCTTCGCTTCCGACAACAATATACTTTCGCACTCTTAACGAATCGCGCAACAGCTTTTGAGCATGCAGACTCTCTGCTACAATAGTGCAACACAGAAGTATTATCAGCCAGCGACGGATTATCTGAAGAGTATTACTCATGCGCAACCTTTGCCACAAATATGACGTAAGAAAGTTCTCGCTGAATTTTTTTTGGAGGATAATCCTCCAACGGATGATGAGAATCTTATCGCCAAACAAGGAAAGGAAATCAATCAGACACTACCGGTTTATGTGCCTGATGGGTATGATATGTACCCTTGTTACAGGTATCGGGGCTGAGATATTTTACCCCGAACTAAAGGAATTATTCTGGGATCGCGCTTTTGTGTTCCTGCTCTCCTTTGTGATATTCGCTGTTAGTTTTAAGAGAGACATCGCTCACGACTATTTTGAAAAACTCGTTTATGTCCTCTTTTATGTTTTTGCGATTCAGGGTGTACTCGTCAACCTGCTGAATAATTTTGTCACCGGATATTTTGTCATCCTTTTTCTTTCTCTTCAAGTTATCTCTTTTTCATTCAGAACTTACAGGGCATCTCAGTTTTTCCTGATTACAATGGGAGTCTTGACAGGAACAGGTTTATTCCTTGTCACCGACCTTCCTCTTGGTAAACAACTGTTTTTTCTTTCTTCTCTCGTTATATGTATCTCTTGTTTCATGGCCTTTGCATACAGGAAAGAATATTTTCTGTCCAACCTCCGCCTCAATAAAGAGTTACTTCGTTCGTTGGCCAATATTTCTGAAAACGCCATTTTCCTGACGAATGCCCAAGGAATTATTCTTGATCTCAATCAGCGATCTCTGGATCTTTTCGGGTATGACCGTTCAGAAATGGTGGGGAGTGATTTTGAAATTCTCCGCGATGTACCTCTTTCGAATGAAGGAATCTGTTTCGGAATGGGGCTATTGATGGAAAACAAGCTTTGGACCTCCGACACCTGGTTGAGGAGAAAGAATGGAAGCAATTTTAATGCATACCTTTCAGTAGGAGTAATCGAATATGCCGACAAGCGTATTCTCGTATATAGGGTCAGGGATAATACCAAGATCAAAGAGGTTGAAAAATCTCTTGTCGATGCTAAGGAGAATGCAGAGCGTATTGCCAATGCCAAGAGTCAATTCTTAGCGATCATGACCCATGAGATCAGGACTCCGCTGAATGGTATGATCGGGATGGCCGGACTGCTTGAAAGTACTCCGCTCAACAAATTGCAGAATGAATACGTTGATACCTTGCAGAAAAGCGGACGAAACCTGATGATCCTTGTCAACGATATTCTCGACTTTTCAAAATTTGAAAGTGGCAAGATGACTATGGCGATGGAAGAGGAAGATATCGGAGAGGGCATTAGGGAAGTGATTGATTTGTTGCGCCCCCACGCGGAAGGAAAAGGATTGCAAATACTTCTCGATATTGATAGAAAGGTTCCGCAGAAAATACTGACTGACATTTATCGTGTTAAACAGGTATTGCTCAATCTTATCGGCAACGCGATAAAGTTTACCCAGCGTGGTGTAGTTTCCATTGAGTGTTGCTCAGAAATGGATGCCGATGAGGTAGTGATCAGTATATCGGTTAAAGACAGCGGCATTGGGATACCAAATGAAAAAATGCACCTGTTGTTCCAGTCGTTTTCACAGATAGACTCCTCAA
>JADLBA010000205.1 GCA_020848015.1 Crocinitomicaceae bacterium
ACTAGGTTTTATGCAACTATAACAATATGAAGAAAATACAAACTGTTTTAACTCTCTTAGCGCTGATATTGTTGCCACTTATTTTCACCGCTCAACCGCCCGATCCGCCTGGTGGCGGTATCCCTTGCGGAGAACCGCCTTTTGGAGCGGTTTGTCCTATTGATGGAGGCATTAGTTTTCTCATAGCCGCAGGACTTGCCCTTGGAGGAAAAAAGGCACTCGATTTCAACAGAAGAAAAGGTGAATGATCAAAAGGCTTTTTGAGAATCCTTTTGCCCGCTTCCTGATTCTTAGCACTGCTTTCTACCTCGTCTGGCATTTTACCTATGAGTTTTACCTCAGAGAAAATACTATCATTGATGAGGCAGTAATAGATAGTCTTGTTTCCATATCTCAGGGCATTCTTCATTTTCTGGGGTATGAACTCACAACATACCATGATGTTGTCTGGAAAAATCACATCGGCATTATTGGAACTAACGGTGTAACAGTGGGAGCTTCCTGCGATGGTATTGTTCTCTTCGCATTATTTATTGTTTTCGTCCTTTCCTTCCCCGGTCCATGGAAACACAGGCTTTGGTTTATTCCGTCCGGACTTCTTGTGATTCACCTGCTGAATGCTTTAAGAGTTAGTGCTTTGGTATTGATTGTTTACTGGAATGAAGCATGGCTTTCGTTTAACCATGACTACACTTTTACCATCATTGTTTACTCAGTGGTTTTTGCGCTTTGGTGGGTGTGGATTTCCAAGTTTTCCAACATAAGTATCCAGAAGAAAAATACCGGATGAAAAAAAAACTGGTTATTTTTTTTCTTCTCATTTTAATACTCGCAGCGGGTTTTTTTGTGGAATATATTAAAGTAAATATCAATTACCACATAGACATCGGCAGCTCTATTCCCGGTTACTTCGAACAAACTCCTGAAACCAGAAAAATATGGCTCGACAGCAAGGAGGTGTATGCACCATTTGATTATTACTATAGCCATGGCAGACTGGATATGCTTCATCTCTTTTCTCTGAAACAACTGACCCTATTGAAATGGGGCGGCACTGTGTTATTTACCGCCCTTTTCTTATTTCTCAATCTCGCTGTTTTTCGGCTGTTGACAGGCGAAAGAAAACTCGAGCGATGGATCATTATCGGCTATGTTATCCTATTCCTTTTTTCCTTCTTTTTTTTCTTTGTTGGAAAACTTACACCCTTCCCCGGTAGTTTTTATTCCGTGAGCCGGAAAATAGTAGGAGCACTGCAGTCTCCTGTTCCGCTGATGCTGATATACCCCGCATGGGTTCTATATAAAACGATGATAAAAGAAAAATCTCATGAAGTCAATTGAAACAATGCCCGATAGCAGCCGCGTTTGGGTTTACCAGTCCGATCGCCAAATGACCCCCGAAGAGGGACAAAAGGTACAAAGCCAAATCTCCTCTTTTCTCGGTTCTTGGATGTCACACGGCGAAGACCTGACAGCCGCAGTACATATTTTTCTTAATACTTATTTAATAATAGCTGCTGATGAAAGACAAGTAGTGGCCGGCGGGTGCAGTATTGATAAGTTAGAGAAGGAAATAAAGGCCGTTGGCCGGTTAATTGGTACAGATTTTTTTAACAGGATGCTTACCGGCTATATGGATGAGGGGCAGTTGAAACAAGTGCCCCTCCATCAGTTCTGGGCCATGAAGAAAGCGGGAATAATTCAGGGTAATACCCCTGTGATCAATACACTTATCAAAAATATTGGGGAGTGGAAAACCGTATGGATACAAGAATTCAGCGATAGCTGGCACCAGGAAATGTGGGCGAGATAACCACATTGGACTTATCCTTATTCATTTGGGAGGCGGTGCGAAATAAGTAATCCGCAGATTTTCTTTTGAAATATTTTTAAGGAAAAGAAACAGCTATAATTGTGCTGATAATCAGTAGATAATCTCCGTCCCATGATGCGAAAATCTATTTTTTTTAAAAAAAAGTTGCGCACAACTGAAAAAGTATAGCCGCTCTTATCTACTTTTCCCGTGCTTTTCCGATCGACATTAACCAATTAGTGAGAGGAGGTGTAACCGGTTCTCCCGGTTCAAAAAATAAGAAGCAATTTGCTCTTATTTTATAGAGGTTGGTTACTGCTGGTTGTTTTGGCAAATGTTTGTTACTGCTGCTAAGTAGCGGTGAATCTGGCTTGAATTTAACTGCTTTAACCAAACCCATACCAATGATTAAAATGTTTACCAAAATCGTCCCGGCGCTCGCCATGGCTCTCTTGCTGTGTTGTCCCGGAGCGTTTGCACAAAATGAGACCTGCTCAGGCGCACAACTGATTTCCTGCGGGGAGACAGTTACAGGTTCTACCACGGGCGTAGCCAATGACAATGCGACATCGGGAGCTACTTCCTGTGATATCCTTCCCCTTGGCTCAGGCGGCCAGCGCTGGTTCATTTATATGCCGGAAAATAATGAGACGGCTGTTTTCAGCCTATGTGATGGCGGAACAAACTACGATTCGAGAATTGATGTTTATACAGGAGCCTGCGGAAGCCTTATCTGTGTTGGAAGTAACGATGACGAATGCGGCTCTCAGTCTGAATTTACCTTTGATGCTGTCTGCGGCACAACTTATTATGTGCGCGTAGGAGGATATAGCTCTTTCACAGGTGATTTTTCACTTACCCTTTCCTGTCTGCCCAGTGAGGAGGTCAGCGGATGTACCGACCCTGCTGCTTGTAACTATCTCCCCTGTGCAATATCAGATGATGGATCATGCTGCTACAGTGGATGTATTGCATTCAATATGGCCGATGAATTTGGGGATGGATGGAATGGTGCCACGGCCTCGTTTTACAGTTTTGATACCGAGGAGTTAATTGCCACTTTTACTCTTGCCGATGGTGCAACCGGCACGGAGTTCCTTTGCCTAGATCCCGGCTGCTATTATGTTGATGTTACAAACGGCTCTTACCCAGACGAGATCAGTTGGACTCTTGTTGGAGTTGACGGGGAAACCGTATCGGGTGGCGCTCCAGAAGCCGGGGTGGTATTCTCTTTTGGTGGTGCTATGTGTATCCCCGGATGTACCGATGTCTTTGCACTCAACTTTGATCCTGCAGCTACAGTGGATGATGGTTCCTGTGTTTATTGCGGACCGGGCGAGCAATTGCTCATCTTTAATATGGTTGATAGCTATGGTGACGGCTGGACCGGTGCAGGGTTTATCATTACCGATGTGGGAGGAAGTATTGTTGCTCAGGGAAACCTTGATAATGCTCAAGAAGGGGATGGTCTGAGCTATGGATTCGACTCTTTCTGCCTTGAACCTGGCTGTTATTCACTTACTGTTACCGCAGGCAGTTTTCCGGGAGATATTGGATGGAGCATTACAGATTTACAAGGTAACGTGATACTGAATGCTCCAGCCGGTTCAGGCGCCCCCGTCTCAAACATTGGTTTTGCCTGGGGAGGCCAGGAAGGCTGTGAAATTCCCGGATGTACCGACCCCGGCTGTCTTAACTACAACCCCAGTGCTACTGAGGATGACGGATCATGCGAATGCCCTCCCGATAACGACCAATGTGCCAATGCCGAAGCAATCGGTTGTGGTATGTCTGTAAATGGTACTACCATCAACTCAACCTTTGATAATGGTCTCACTTCCTGCCAGGGTCTCGCTGTCTCCTCTCCGGGTGTTTGGTACACTTTTATCGGAACAGGCGACCAGGTGACTCTTTCTACCTGCCCATCGTCTCCCAACGGTACAGTAACTGACACTCGGCTTCACGCGTGGTCAGGAAGTTGCGGCAACTTTACCTGTGTTGCCGCCAATGACGATGACCCTAATTGCACCTATTATAAATCATCCATTACTTTCACCGCTGCAAACGGCGTTTCGTACTTTATACTTGTATCTGAGTACAGTACTGGTATTGGTCTGGACTTTATTCTTGAAATGAGTTGCGTTTCCTGCGAAGGCTCCTCGCTGGTCAACGATGACTGTGCTGGTGCTCTTACCCAGCCAGACAATATTCCAACCCCCGGCTCTCTGTGTTGTGCTAATCCGGATGATATTTCCGATTGTTATTCGTTTAGTTCCGGGTATGGGGTATGGTTTACAATGAACTCAGGAAGTTTTGACTCTTTTGACTTTATGCTTACCAATGGTGATTTGGCTGGTGTAGATGCCAATGACGGAACTAACGTCGGAATGGTGGTTTATACTTCCGGCGGAGATTGTGGATCGCTCGAGGCGATTGCCTGCTGCCCCACAGTGGCGGATGTTTGCGGCGGAAGCCTTTATGAAGCCGGTATTGATGTAACTCCTAATACACAGTATTACTTCCTCGTTTACACTACTGATCCTGCAAACTGCGGAACCTTTACCCTGAACACCAACCTGATCAACGTGGGCTGTACGGATCCCAGTGCTACCAACTATGACCCGACAGCAGATATTGATGACGGAAGTTGCGAATACCCCGGACCACCGGTCAATGACCTCTGTGAAGCGGCTATTGCACTTTCTTGCAACAGTACTGTTACAGGTACTACCGGACTTGCTACCAATACCGGCGCACCTGACATTTGTCCGGGTGTAGCCAGTGATGCTGGTGTTTGGTACACCTTTGTTGGCGATGGCCAGCTTACTACAATCAGCACCTGCGGCTCTCAAATTGACTCTCGTATCGCCATTGTTTCTACTGCTAATGGTTGTGCAGGACCTTATACCTGCGTTGACTCAGAAGACAATGACTCTGGTCTTTGCGGCTTTTTTGATGCAGACGATGCCTCGATAGAATTTGTCTCCACATCAGGAACTACTTATTATGTATATATCTCCGCCGGTCAGGTGGACATCAACGGAGATGGTGTGTATGATCTCTTTGATGGGTCATTTACTCTCTCGTTTGACTGTGCCCCCGTTGTGAACGGATGTATGGACGAGTGTGCATGTAACTATGACCCTTCGGCTAATATCGAGGATAACTCCTGCGAATATTTCTCCTGCGTAAACTGTCCCGGAGGAACATCTGTAATGCTGACCATGCTTGATGCCTTCGGAGATGGCTGGAACAACGCGACCTATACTGTTGACGATTTGGAAGGTAATATCATTTTCACAGGAGATCTGGATGGTGCACAATGTACGGTGGACGAAGATAACAGCCCAGGCCCTGAGAGCGGATTTGATATGCTCTGTTTCCAGGATGGATGCTATACCATTACTGCTGGTGGTGGTGATTGGGATGGTGAGGTCAGTTTTGATATTCTGGATGAAAATGGACTTAGCATCGCCTCTGGTGGAGCAAACGAAGAAATTGCGTTCACCATCGGTTCTGGTGTTTGTGGCTGTACTGATTCCGGAGCCTGCAACTATGATCCTACTGCAACCGACGATGACGGTTCTTGCGAATATGTGTCTTGTGCCGGCTGCACCGACCCTACTGCATGTAACTTTGACCCCAATGCCACCATTGCTGCTCCTGTTCAATGCTGCTACAATCAATGCCTGACTTTTCAGATGAGCGATGGGTTCGGTGACGGATGGAACGGAAACGTTGCTGTTCTTACAGATGCGGGTACCGGTGCAATTGTGGGTACAGCGACTCTTGCAAGTGGATCTGCCGGATCAACTATTTTCTGTGTTCAGGATGGATGTTATGTTCTCACGGTGGGCGGAGGTTCTTTCCCTGGTGAGATAGGATGGGTGCTGGTCGGAGCCAATGGAGGTCTGATGACAGGAGGAGCCAACACTCCGAGCGGCATTCAGTTCTCTGTAGGATCGAGCAATTGCAACCCCGGTTGCTTAGAACCCTTGGCATGTAACTATGATCCATCTGCAGGAATCAGCGATTGTACACTTTGTGAGTATGTCAGTTGTCAGGGATGTACTTATTTACAATCGTCGAATTACAACCCGGCAGCTACCATTGATGATGGATCCTGTATCATTGACAGTTCAATTGATACCTGCCCAGCAGATATCAACGAAGACGGACTTGTTGGGGTAGCAGACCTTATTATATTCATTGGAGCATTCGGCTCGGTATGTAACTAAGCGTAACCTCATTTATATTTTTGTTATGCCGCCTTGCGCGGCATAACTTTTTTTAAGGGCTTGCGTAGGAGTGGGTATTTAACATCCATCCTATTATAAAATGAAAACGCAATTTGTTCTTAGAAAAATCTTTACCGGATTGATTTTCGGAATGACATCCATTGGCGCATGGGCTTTTGGCAATGGCTGTACTGATCCTCTGGCATGCAATTACGACCCGGCGGCTGTTGAAGATGACGGCCAATGCATTTATGGCAACTGCATCGAAGGGGATAATCCCTGGAATGCAATTGCGCTGTCGTTGACCAATCTCGGCATCTGCTCATCCATTAGCGGATCCCTTGAGGGAGCAACCCCGTCTGCTATTGTGCAGTCTGAATTTGCCTCAGGGGAAGACATCTGGTATTCTTTCGTTCCACAGACAAAGGGCGTAAGGATTGAGGTAGGTTCTTCTGTAAGTGATATTATCATTGAATTAGTAAACCATAATTATGAAGCTGTAGCTTCCCTGAATCTCCGGTCTGGAATAGGCGGTGAAGTGCTCAACTTTGGCTCACTTTCCATTGGAGAAATGTATTATGTTGCGGTACGCAACGTCAATTCAAATTTAGGAAACGGAGCATTCACTATATGTGCTCAAAATATTAAATCCAGCGAATGTATTGTTCCCGCTGAGCCGCTGGAATCCCTATGTGAACTTCTTAAAACCGGTTATTGTGGTGTAGGCGTATCATATACCTTCAGGTTTGTGCCGCAGTCTGACCCCACCACCGTTTATACCAGAACTCAGACTTCAAACTTATTACTGATGGCTAATATCAGCGGACTGAGATATAACAGCGACTATACAGTTTCAACAGTAGTAAATTACCAATTGCCAAACAGTCTCGGGTATATGGAGACCGTACAGGTTAACCCGTCAGGAGAATATCAGTTGAGTACAGGGGATTATCCACGCACCGAACTCATTTCTGCGGATAGGTGCAGCACAGGTTCCAAAAGTATCTATAGCTATGTAAAAGCAGAGTACCTCTGCGATGCAACTGACTATAAATGGTGTTTTGAAGAGATGAATAATGACATGATCCCAACAGGTCTCCCGATCATTAAATTTGCCGGTTCTGCAACGAATCAGATCAAGTTGAACCAAGTGCCGCAACTAAGATCCGGCAAGACCTACAGGGTAAAAATTGCCCCCGTGTTTGGAGGTCTTGGCGGTCCTGGTAAACCCGGTACTGTGGGAGACTACGGTCCCTTCCAATATATATGTACCATCGGTGCTGCAATGTCATTATTTGACGAAGAGAAAGGTCTGAATAATGAGTTCAACTATAAATCAGAGATTCATAATATACAAGCTTCCGTTTATCCGAACCCGAATACCGGTGAAAATTTTATGGTAAAATTCAAACCGAACGACCATTCGAATGTAGTTACCATTAAGATGTTTGATTCGGTTGGTCGTGTAGTTTTCAATGAGAAATTCTCTTTTGATGGAGAACTGACTACCAACCTTAACCTACATCGGGAGGTTGTTGAGGGTATTTATATTATTGAATTTGCAACATTGGATGAAGTGATTTCCGAGAGGATCATTATTGAAAAATAATTCTTTTATTTATACTTTTCTGAAAAGCCGGAATCAAGACCGGCTTTTTTGAGATTTTCTATTCTGCTTTTTGTCAAAGCAAAATGGTTTCTAATCCGGTGTTTTTGTACCTATAAACAATAGAGTTTCCGTGCTAAGAACTATTTTTGGGGGTAAAATAATCGGAAGGAAAATCCTGCTCATTGTCAATTAATATGCAAGTGCCTTCCTCAGATGATCGAAGACGACAACCCGATTGCACTGGATCAGCCGGAAAAGCCGCGTCCTAAACCCGATTTGCTATTGCTTGGGATTGGCTCACTGGCATTGCTCGCTACAGCGATCCTGTTAAAATTTTTTCACTGGCCATATTATTTTCTCGTAGCTGCTGCAGGATTCACAGGAATGTCTCTGAGATATCTCATACTCTTTTTTCGCGACCCTCAACTCGTCTCCGACTGGTTGTATTTTGGTGGTCGTATGTTATTGCTGGCAGGAGTTGCTTCAGTTTTCTTTATGAAAAACTATACTGCATGGGTTTTTCTACCTGCCGCCATTTTTTTCTTGCTTGGAATTTTCTTATCTAAAAAAGAATCGGCTGATAAATGATTAGATCGAATGAATATTCGGTAGGGGGGGCTACTTACTTGGAGAACTGATCATTTGATGAGCTTTTGCCTGCCTTTTCCACTCCCTGTAAGCATAAATGAAAGTCCAGACAATAGCATAGAGCGAATAAAGAAAAATTGCAAGTACTGTAAACCACCAGTTCCATCCTGATTTCCATATATAATTCCATACTCCGCCGAGATATAGTGCAGCAGAAAGAATAACCATCAGTGCAAGAACTCCAAAAATCGCACTGTAAGAAGGGCTACTCCCTGAGCCACTGGTTTCATTTCTGAAAGCCACCGCATGGAACTGCGTGTCGTGAACAATTTTCACTTTATCATTTTTCTGTGAGTGATAAAGTCCATCTTCCAACCGGGTAATCAGTTTCCCGTTAACTCTCACCCATCGCTGTGGGCCTTTTGATTCTGCTCCATCAATAATTGAGGTGCCGCTCTCTTCAATTATCCCAGAGGTGACAGCAAGATGCTGATCAGGGAATATACTTTTTAAACTCATGCTACAAAATTATATTATCGCGGGATTAATTACGAGCTGGGGAGTATTATAGTCCATTGTGAAACGATTCGATTTGCCTCCATGAATCACTGATTGAACAGACGGATATCGGTTCGGCGATTAATCCCGTATTCCTCTTCCGAGCAGGGAATACCGTCTTTACAATGGTTGACAGGTTAGCTTTCTCCTATCCCCATTGTGGTTATTCGGATGGCAGAGATACCATGGAGAATCAGGTATTCTGCCGTATTATCAGCTCTCTGCTTCGAAAGAAGGAGGTTTGTTTCCGAACTCCCTCTCGAATCGGTATGTGCTCTCAGTTCAACGTGCAACAATGGGTTGCTATTAAGTACATCAGTCAGGCGATCCAACTGGGTCTTTGCTCTTTCGCTCAGTTCTGCACTATTGTAAGAATAATAAATCCTGTTGATAACAAAAATATCTTCCGGCGAAATATAGACTGTCTCATTAAATTCATTGACTAACTGAATAGCTTCTTCACCTTTGAGACGGATATAATGTGCTTCTTCCTCCAATACGGGTAACACGATAGATTTTCCGCGGTCAAGCACAATAATATTTAATGCATTGCTTTTTTCTGTGAGATGAAACCGGTAATCAAGCTCCGGAAAGAGATTTGTAAACCTGAATGACCCTGTTTCATTGGTATAAGCCACTGCAACCGTTTCACCTTTTTCATCAATGATGGTAATCAATTTGTCTGCCCCGACATCACCAGGGGTTTCATTATAGACTTGTCCGCTTACATCTATAGTCAGAATGCTTTTATCAATATTTGTCCTCAGCGGAAGATCAGTGTAGTTGAACATCAGTAACTCCAGTTCAACCCACCCCATCGAGTTCAGGTAAAGCTCGTGTATCATATTCCCCTGATAATCCATGATTCTTAGGACTGAAGTGTTGTAAGAAGCTGGATCAATACCGGTAACTGACAATTTATATTTTCTGTTCAGGGAAAGCTCATCAAGAGATATCTTGCCCGCTTCGTCGAGTACACCGTTCAACACGGTTTCACCTAATTCATTTTTTATCACACAGGTTGCTCGTGGCACCGCCTCTCCTTTGCATAGCAGCATCGCATAATATCCCTTTCCCATGATCTGTTTTTCTCCTTCATCCTCAAAAACAAAGATG
>JADLBA010000206.1 GCA_020848015.1 Crocinitomicaceae bacterium
ACTCGATAGTTATAGACGAAGCACAACACATCAAAAATGAAGGTGCTGCCCAGTCAAAAGCAATTAAGAGCATTGCTGCTGATAATTTTATCGCCATGAGTGGTACGCCGGTGGAAAACAGGTTAAGCGAACTGTGGAGTATCATGGATTACAGCAACCGCGGATTTCTTGGTAACTCCAAAGAATTTAGCGATACCTACGGAGCTCCGATAGAAATTTACAATGATAAATCTGTTGCTGACACACTCCGGAAGGTAACGGCTCCCTTCATGATGCGCCGGCTCAAATCCGATAAATCAATCATCAGTGATCTGCCCGATAAAATTGAAGCAGATTGTTACTCTACCTTAGTGAAAGAACAGGCGAGCCTCTATGAAAAAACCCTTGAAGCAGCTATGAGAGAAATTGAAAACGTAGATGTTGCAAGCAAAAAGGGATTATTTGTGCGGCAGGGACTCGTGTTGCAAATGATCCTTGCGCTCAAACAGATTTGCAATCATCCTACACAATTTTTAAAAAATAATGTCTTAGATGCGGCGATGAGCGGTAAACTGACATTGCTATTCGACAAGTTGGACAGCATTGTAGAAAACAATGAAAAAGTTTTACTGTTCAGCCAGTTCACCGAGATGGGAAGGCTGCTGAAACACTTCATTGAAGAACGCTATAAGGAAACACCATTGTTTTATCATGGCGGCTGTAGCATAACACAGCGCAAAGAAATGGTCGAAGCCTTCCAGACAAACAGAGCGGATAAAATTTTTATTCTATCATTGAAGGCTGCCGGAACGGGACTCAATCTCACTGCTGCTAATCACGTAATTCATTATGATCTCTGGTGGAACCCGGCAGTAGAGGCGCAAGCTACTGACCGGGCTTATCGCATCGGGCAGAAAAGCAACGTGATGGTGCATCGCTTCATAACAAAAAATACATTTGAAGAACGGATCAACGATATGATACAATCAAAAAAGGCCCTGGCAGATATGACTGTCTCGACCGGCGAAAACTGGATCGGCAATTTGAACAATAAAGAACTGAGAGATTTATTTGGTGGAGTGCAAAAAAATTGATGTGCCCATCACCGTGCATAGGGAAAACTCCTTCCGGGATAGATCGCCATACTGCCGAGTTGCTCTTCAATACGCAACAACTGATTGTATTTCGCAATCCTGTCTGTTCGACTGGCTGAGCCGGTTTTGATCTGGCCGGTATTCATCGCCACTGCCAAATCTGCAATGGTGGTGTCTTCCGTTTCTCCCGAACGATGGCTTATGATACTCGTAAATCCCGCTCTGTGAGCCATACTCACAGCATCCAGTGTTTCTGAAAGTGTGCCGATCTGATTCACTTTTACCAGGATCGAATTAGCCACTCCTTCCTGGATTCCTTTTGCGAGTCGCGTTACATTCGTGACAAAAAGATCATCGCCTACAAGTTGGGTGGTAGCGCCCAGTTTTTCCGTCAGCAGTTTCCACCCTTCCCAATCGTCTTCTGCACATCCATCTTCGATCGAAACGATCGGGTAGCGCTTTGTCCAGTCAGACCAGTATTCAACCATCTGCGCACTGGTAAGTTCTTCGCCCGTACTACCTAAAATATAGCACTTTTTCTCCGCATTGTAAAACTCAGTGCTTGCGCAATCAAGCCCAATATAAACATCCTCGCCAGGATGGTAACCTGCCGCGTCTATCGCCTTCATCACTACTTTCAATGCATCCTCATTTCCCGCAAGGTTAGGAGCAAAGCCACCTTCGTCACCGACATTAGTGGAAAGCCCCTGCTTTTTCAGCACCTCTTTCAGGTGATGAAAAATTTCTGTTCCCATCCTCAGTGCTTCACTGAAAGTATCAGCACCAACAGGAAGTATCATAAATTCTTGTACATCAACCCTATTATCAGCATGCGCACCTCCATTAATAATATTCATCAGCGGTACAGGAAGAATATTAGCATTTATTCCTCCTACGTACCTGTAAAGAGGCATTGCGAGGCTCTCGGCAGCAGCCCTTGCCACCGCAAGCGATACTCCTAATATGGCATTGGCACCAAGCACTGCCTTTGTTTCCGTGCCGTCCATACCCATCATGGCATGGTCAATCAGATTCTGATCAAAAATGGAAACTCCGATGAGATTTTCATTGAGCGTCTCGTTGATATTTTGGACAGCGCGATGGACACTTTTGCCCATAAAAATACTTTTGTCCATATCGCGTAATTCAACCGCCTCATGCATACCCGTGCTGGCTCCACTTGGAACCGCAGCACGACCCATAATACCACTGTCGGTAATTACATCTACTTCTACCGTTGGATTGCCGCGGGAATCAAGAATCTGGCGGCCGATAATTTTTGAAATTGTTGACATTTTTTTCGTAAAATATGACGATGCAAGTATAGTTCAACAATACGATAAAAATGCAGAAACACCCAAGCCGATAGTATCAAAACAGAAAACTGCATTACTTGCATACTTCGTAATTTTCCAGAAAAATTTTCCGGATGAGTTCTGCTGATACCCCTGCTCAAGCACTGCCATACACAGGGTTCGCTTTGATTGACGACAATAATTTTCAGCAATAATAATCGTGAACCGAGCCATGGTGGAGATAACCTAACTGGCCTAAAAACAAATTGACGGAATTGTTAATGATTTTTACAGAATCAGGCCGGCAGAATGATTAATTTTATTTCGCAGCAGAAGTGAAACACCTTAACTGGGTACTGACACTCTAAACACAGATATACAAATAATTAATAGAACAAAATATGAACGAGATAATTTGTCCCAACTGCAAGAAAGCATTCAAAGTTGATGAAGCAGGCTTTGCAGATATTCTCAAACAAGTCCGCGACCATCAGTTTGAAGAAGAAATTCTTAACCGGCTTGCTCTTGCAGAAAAGGAAAAAGAAACTGCAGTAAAATTAGCGGAAGCAAATATTAAAAATTCCATCCAGGAACAACTTTCAAAAAAAGACAGAGAACTGGCAGAGTTAAAAGCACAAAGCGAATTAAAATTGACGGATAAATTAAGTAAGAAAGATGCGGAAATTACTCAATTAAAGGCAAAAATTGACAATGCCGAAGTCGAAAAAAAATTGGCAATTAACGAAGCTGTCCAGAAAGTGGAAAAAGAAAGAGACGGTTTAGCAAATGACATAAAGACCAAAGATCTGGAAAAACAAAATCTCGAAAGTTCACTAAGACAACATTTCACAACGGAGTTACAAAGTAAAGATGCAATCATTAAATTTAAAGATGAGGAAATTTCGAGGGTAAAAGACATGAAATTGAAACTATCAACAAAAATGCTGGGAGAATCACTTGAACAACATTGCGAAACGGAATTCAATAAGCTCCGGGCAATTGCATTTCAGAGAGCCTATTTTGAAAAAGATAACGATGCAAAATCCGGCAGCAAAGGAGACTTCATATATAAAGAGACAGACGAGGCGGAGAATGAAATAATATCAATAATGTTTGAGATGAAAAATGAAGGAGACGAAACAGCGACAAAAAAAAAGAATGATGATTTTTTAAAAGAGCTTGACAAAGACAGAACCGAAAAAAAATGTGAATACGCTGTTCTTGTATCATTATTAGAGGCGGACAGTGAATACTACAATACAGGAATTGTTGATGTTTCTCACAAATACCCGAAAATGTATGTTGTGAGGCCGCAGTTTTTTATTCCGATTATTACTCTGCTGCGTAATGCTGCAATGAACTCGATTCAATACAAAGCCGAGTTGGCATTGGTGAGAAGCCAAAATATTGATATCACCAATTTTGAGGAAAAGATAAATAAATTTAAAGAAGGGTTTGCCAGAAATTACGATTTGGCGAGCCGTAAATTTAAAGATGCTATTGATGGTATTGACAAAACAATTAAAGAACTGGAAAAGACCAAAGCGGCCCTTTTATCATCAGAAAACAATCTCCGGCTTGCGAACGAAAAAACGGAGGATTTAACCATAAAGAAGTTGACTCACAATAACCCCACCATGAGAGCCAAATTTGGTGAGTTGGACAAAATTGAATAGTTGTGCCCTGAACCACCGCAAACACAATAATCAAAAAGAATAAAAACAAACAGCCCATTCTGCACTCTCGGCTGAACCATAAAAAACACGGGGTCAAGCCAAGTGCCTAATCGCGAAAAAAAAATGGGAACACTTGTTCCCATTGATGTATAAAAATTTTAAGCGGAGAGAGAGGGATTCGAACCCCCGGAGCCTTTCAGCTCAACGGTTTTCAAGACCGCCGCGATCGACCACTCTGCCATCTCTCCGCCGCAAAAGTAATTTAATTTCCTATCTGTCAAACTCCTATTAAAGCTTAACAGCGAAATCTCTTGGTAAGCCGCTGAAATCAATACCTTTACAACGGCAAATTTCTTTTATGAAACTCTTACTTTCTGTCGCTTTTGTTCTCTCTGCCCACTGGACATTCGCCCTGAGGGCATTTTTTGATTACCGTGTTTTCCATATTCCGGGAGAAGGCCCCTACGCCGAATTTGTTATCTCATTTGACGGCGCAACCTTGGGGGCATTGCCTGCCGACAGTGGCCTCTACCGCTCCTCAGCAGAAATCACGCTTCTTCTTTCACAATCCGGAAAAATTGTAGATTTCAGAAAGGTCAATGTCAGTGGCCCGCTTATCCGGAAAAATGAACCCGCAGATTTCTTGTCATTAGAGCGGTTCCCGCTGGCAAATGGAAACTACGAACTCGAAATTCAACTGAAGGACTTGTCAAATCCCGCAGAAAAACCAGATATTCTACACCAGCAAGTAGTGATAAATAACCTTTCAGAGGGAACTTTTTTTTCTGATATTGAGTTTGTCAGTGCCTACGCCCCCACCGGTGAGCAAAATGCCTTCAGTAAGGCCGGAGTGGACATCATGCCCTATATCTCCAGTTTTTTCCCTTCATCGCTCAATGCGCTGATCTATTATGCGGAGATTTACAACACCGAAAAATACTTCGGACAAGGTGCGCCGTTTGCCTCTGTGATATCTGTGACAGACGCAATGAACAGGGAACTGGAGCAATATAAAAGAATCAAACGTGAAAAAAGTGCTCCCGTTGTAGCGACTTTTCAAGCGATAGACATCAGCACCCTTCCCACAGGAGAATACAAACTACGACTCGAAGTTAGAGATAAAAATAATCAGGTAGTAGCCACACAGGAGCGCCGTTTTACACGCGACAATTCCATTGCCTCTTCACCAGTGGTGGACAGTACCGGTATGGCGGTACAGAATATTGTTCGCTCCTCATTTGCTTCGCGTTATTCCAATCGGGATTCACTATACCAGATCATTCAATCACTTCTCCCCATCGCAAAAAATGTTGAGCGAAATACAATTGATTACCAGCTTAGCAATGCTGATCTGCAGATGTTGCAAAGTTTTTTCTATACTTTCTGGTACAACAGAGCACCAGCAGATCCGGAGGCAGCCTGGAGAAATTACGAAAAAGAATTGGTCGCAGTACAATCTAATTTCGGAACCAAAATAAAACGTGGATGGCAAACCGACAGAGGAAGGGTTTATCTACAATACGGCCCACCCAACACCCGAGTGATTCGCAATCACGACCCCGACTATTGGCCATTCGAGATTTGGCACTATTACGAAACCAATTCACATCAGCACAACAAGCGTTTCCTTTTTTACAATACTTCTCTCAGCAATGATATGGAGTTACTGCACAGCGATGCTCCCAATGAGGTGCAAAACTTCGACTGGAAAAACTTAGTGCGTTCCCGCCGTATGAATGATCCGGTTTCTACCGGAAGGTTGAGCGGCAACCAAAAGCAGGATCCTTACAGCGGGGATGAACTGGAGAGCCTGTGGTACAACCCGCATTAACCGGTTTTCTCGTGCAAACAAAAAAATCCCCTACTTTCGCCACTTTCGTTAATACCGGGGCGATCATTTGAAACCTGTCGTTGTTGTAATACTCAATTGGAACGGGGAAAAATTCCTGAAACAGTTTCTCCCCTGCGTAGTGGAGCATAGCAACGCTGTGGCTGATGTATGCATCATTGACAATGCATCTACGGATAATTCTGCCGCCTATGTCAGAAATAATTTTCCGACAGTTCAATTTATTCAATTAGATAAAAATTACGGCTTTGCCGGCGGTTACAATCGTGGATTAAAAGAGATACGAAACGAATATTTTTTATTGCTGAACAACGATGTGGAAGTTACTCCACAATGGATAGAGCCAATGCTGCGCTTTGTGCAGTCGAGCAGTAGTATGGTGGCCTGCCAGCCATTGATTATGGATATGCATCGCCCCGGATGGTTTGAGTATGCCGGTGCTGCGGGAGGATATGTGGACAAAGATGGTTACATCTTCTGTGCAGGGCGTATTTTTTACGAGTTTGAAGAGGACAAAGGGCAGTACACTGAAAATACGGAAGTATTCTGGGCATCAGGAGCAGCATTACTGATTAGCAGGCAAGCCTGGGAAGAAGTCGAAGGTTTCGACGAAGATTTTTTTGCTCACATGGAGGAGATTGATCTGTGTTGGCGTCTTAAAAACAGGGGATATCGCATCGGCTCGTGCCGGGAATCCAAAGTATATCATTTTGGCGGCGGTACGCTGAACAGGTTTTCACCTTTTAAAACCTATCTCAACTTCCGAAATAATCTCTACCTATTACTAAAAAATTACCGGAGCGGCAACATCGTTCTGAAAATGTTGAGAAGGATGTTGCTCGATGGAATAGCTGGCATTCGCTTTATTACCGAAGGCAAGTGGTCATACTTCACCGCTGTGCTCAAAGCGCACGGAAGTTTTTATAAAAATATCGCCTCTGTTGTTCGCAAGAGAAAAAAGGAAACTCCGTTCTCGCGGCATCCTAACCTTGGCGGAATGTACAGGGGGAGTATTGTCAAGCATTTTTTTATTCGGCATAAACGTTTTTTCAACGAACTTGATCAAGATATATTTTTATGACAACTGAAAACATCTGTTGTCATGCTCTATGTATGGAAACGCTCGCCCTTCCTACGTTTGATCTTCCCGCTTGTGTGCGGCATTTTTTTATCTGACCGGTTTCATTTACCACTGAATATTGTTTTTCCGCTTTATATAACACTGTTCTTTTCGTCATTGTTATGCCATACTCTATTTCCCAGAATTTACCTGCATCATGCAGCAATACAAGGGGGGCTGACAATTTCACTGATATTTGTATTTGGTTGTACCATTTATTCCTCTCACGATCCGAAAATACACCGGAGCCATTTCGCGCATCATATCGGGGAGAATACAGTTCTATTGGTTCAACTCACAGATAATCTGCAGAAAAAAGAGAGATCGTCAAAAGTCGTTGCTGAAGTAAAAGAAGTTTACACTGCCGGAAAAACCATAATTACCGGTGGGCAACTGTTGCTGTACCTTCCTGCTGACACTTCCGTTATGAGGGTAGGAGTGGATGATTTTCTCGCTGTGCGCTGCAACCCCGTGCCGGTAGAAGGCCCTTCTCTCCCCGGACAATTCGATTACAAAAATTATCTTAAACATCAGCATATTATTGCGCAAGCCTTTGTAAAAGCCGGAGACTGGAGCATTATAGATCAGCAGAATGAACGTTCGATCCACGGTGCATTTATCCGGTTACGAGACAAAATGATCGGCATTTTTAGCAAAAGCGGAATTGCCGGAGATGAGCTTAGCGTTCTGTCTGCTCTGGTACTCGGAAAATCGTACGATTTGGACAAAGAAGTGCTTTCAGATTATTCAGCATCCGGCACCGTTCATATACTGGCTGTTTCAGGATTGCACGTAGGGCTGATCTATCTGCTACTCACACCGGTAGTACGGTTCCTGCTGCCGGGTAAATCACGTCGTATTTATCGTGCATTGCTACCAACATTATTGCTGTGGGCGTATGCCGCTCTGACCGGGTTCTCTCCTTCTGTGATGAGAGCAGCGGTGATGTTCACCTTTTTCATTGTGGCCGAAAGTTTTGAAAAAAAGAACAACTCGTTCAATACGTTGAGTGCTTCTGCCCTACTGCTCCTATCCACCGATCCTCACCTCTTATTTTCGGTAGGGTTTCAACTGTCATATCTCGCAGTGGCAGGAATTGTCATCTTTCAAAAACCACTAACGGATCTTCTATATATCCGCAACAAATGGCTGGCGAAAGGATGGCAGCTATCAACCGTGTCCATTGCTGCCCAACTCACCACGCTGCCGCTGACTTTGTTTTATTTCCATCAGTTCCCGAATTATTTTCTATTTGCCAACCTGCTGATGATCCCCCTTTCTACCGTACTTCTCTACTCAGCTATTGGATTCATGGCGTTGCACTGTCTGCCCTGGATCGGACCTCTTTTATCACAACTGCTTTCCTTCCTAACCCGGCTGCTGAATGGACTTGCCACATTCTTTGGCCACCTGCCCGGAGCTGTTACCGAGAACATAGTATTTTCATCTTTACAGTTAATCGCGTTCTGCGCTGTATTGTTATTTATTACCCGCTTCTTTCTATGGAAAATCAAATACGCTCTTTTCCCTGCAATGATCTTTTTAGGTGTCCTATTCATTTTTTCAATTGCGAAAAGGCATGAGAAAAGGCAGATGGAAGAGTTCGTTTTTTTTCCACAGGGAAATGGGTTCTGTATTTCGTGGCTGCAACAGGAAAAAGCTTATTGCATCATTAGCGACACCGCCGCCGGTAAAGACATCGCGAGGCGGCTGCTCCCATACTGGCAACTATCCGGAGCAAGGGAGTCAAAGATATTTTCATTTGATGAATCTTCAATTGCAGAGGATCGCCCTGTCTTTCTTTTACCTCCTTTTCTTGTTTGTGGCCCGCTGGTGACAATGGTGGCAGACAGCTCACATTTTCCACTGATGCAAGAGATTGATCTGCTGATTCTCGACCGTTCATTGCAACGTCATTATTTTACGGCGGCTGAGATCGCCTCGTTGGATTGCGCACAAAAGATCGTTGGGTGCGGACTATCACAGAAAAAATTATCCTTTCTAAACAGCCGCTTGCCTGAAGAAAAAAAAATCTGTTCATCTTCAGATGGGTTTCTTCTTTATAATTCTTCTGGATGGCAGAGTGTGAGAAAAAAACGGACAGGCATTTTCGAATAGAAATAAATAATTGGGTTCCGGTTGGCACATTTTTTTTGGGATTGCAGACTCTACCCTCTTTTGTGGCTAAAAACAAAGCTCGTGTTTACCGGTTTTGTTTACATTAGAATATTGCCCGGTTAAATTTTCAATGATCCTTCGAATTATATTGCAGCACTATGTTAAAACTCGTTGAATGCCCACGTGATGCCATGCAGGGTATTGTGCCGTTTATTCCCACCGCAGAAAAGGTTCGATATATTAACCAGTTGCTAAAAGTGGGTTTTGATACTATTGATTTCGGAAGCTTTGTCAGTGAAAAAGCTATTACTCAGATGAGAGATACTGAGGAAGTGCTATCGCAACTGGATATTTCCGCAGCAAGATCAAAATTGCTGGCGATTGTAGCTAATGAGCGCGGTGCGCAGACGGCAGCTAAATATGGAGAGATCGCCTGTATTGGCTTTCCTTTTTCTGTGTCTGAAACCTTCCAGCGTCGCAATACCAATAGCAGTATTGGTGAGTCGCTTAATCGCGTACATGATGTCCAGGAGATATGCCTGCGCACCGGTAAACAATTAGTAATTTATATCAGTATGGGGTTTGGCAACCCGTATAACGAGGAGTGGAGTCCTGAGATCGTAACTTACTGGTGCAAAAAACTGCACGATGAAGTGGGAATAGAAGTACTGGCTCTGAGTGATACCATTGGCGTTTCTACTCCTGCAATCATAACCCAGCTCTTTGAATCACTCATTCCTGAATTGCCCGAAGTAGAGTTTGGTGCGCATCTCCATACCGCTCCACTTATGTGGAAAGAAAAAGTTACTGCAGCAGACGAAGCGGGTTGCCAAAGATTTGACGGCGCACTGATGGGAATGGGAGGGTGCCCGATGGCAAAGGACAAATTGACGGGCAATATGCCTACGGAAAATCTAATAAGCTATTTCGAAGAAAAAGAAATAGCAACGGGTATTATGAAAAATGAACTCGCCGAGGCATTGATTATCGCTTCAGAAATATCTGCTCTAAGGCGATAATGCTAACTTTCAATTGAGGCAGTGACGAAAAAATTCAAAGCTGAAGGTAGATCGGGAAAGCTGGATGCTCTCGAATTTCTTGATATTAATCCTGATCTTACACTTCCGGAAAGAGGAATTTTTCTTTTTCATTTCAGGGTGGTTTGTGCCATTCTTACGCTCCTTGCCCGAAATTGGTTTCATATAACCCAAATGATGCCAATAAAGAAGACCATACCACTATGTATTGAAAGAAAGGATAGATGAAAAGCACTGCCGGTAGCCAATAAAGACTCTCTTCAATAAGACAAAAATTCGTTTACACGAATTGACCCACAGCGGTCATCACTTTTTCGCCCCAGATTTTTTTATCGTCAACGATAAAATTTTCGAGATTACCGTTTTTCAGAAGGATGGCAAGGCCATTTGGATTTAAAAATACCGTTTTGAAATATTCTATTCCGCTAATCTGGTCAACAGGGATTTCCAGTTCGTGACGATAATGAAAACAGGGGCTGCTGGTGAAAAGAAGACGTTTATTTGTCAGAACCAGTGTGCCGCCAATGGCCAGAAAATTATGAAAATGACTGGCTCCGTCTTCAAAAATGATGGCTTCTCCTTTAATGAGTTTCATCTTGTTCTTCCCTTACTTTACTAACTCAATTTCAGGGAAATAATTTTATTGATGAATGGATACTTTTTACACCTGTTTTTTTGTCCCAATAATATTACACTGATTGCAAAAGTAGATACGCATTTGCAAAAAAAATTCTCAAAAAAAAGTGGGAGCAAAATCCTGCTCCCACTTCGTTATGCTTTCACGGTCTCGGACATATACTCCGCAACACCGTCGTGCGACTCTTTCATTCCCTTGCTGCCTTTACTCCAGTTTGCCGGACACACTTCCCCGTTTTCTTCAAAAAACTGCAGTGCATCAATCATTCTGAGTGCCTCGTCCACACTGCGTCCGAGCGGAAAATTATTCACAATTTGGTGCTGTACAATTCCTTTTTTATCAATGAGAAAAAGTCCGCGATAAGCGATCATTGAACCCGAAGAGTTGAGCTTTCCCTCTTCGTCGTATTGATATTCACCTGAGAGTATGCCGAAAGCGTCAGCAACCACCTTGGTGGTATCGGCTACTATCGGATAAGTAATGCCATTGATTCCTCCCTGATTTTTTGACATTTGAAGCCAGCCCCAGTGGCTCTCTTCTGTGTCGGTAGAGCAGGCCACAACCGCCACATTCCGCTCCTCAAATTCGGCGAGGCGATCCTGAAATGCATGGAGTTCTGTCGGACATACGAAGGTAAAATCCTTGGGATAGAAGAAGAAAACAACCTCTTTTTTTCCAATGAATTGATCCAACGAAAAATCTTTCACAATAGTACCACCGTTCATCACCGCTGCTGCTTTGAATGAAGGAGCTTTTTTTCCTACTAATACTGACATAATATGTAAATTAAATAAATAGCTGATTATTTTCAGGTGCGAAGATACGGCGACACCTTCTGGTGCCGAAAAACGGAGAGCCAAAAAGTGTGAGAAATGAAAAAGTGAGCCATCCATCCGCCTCTCATGCTGATTTAATTCCAGTCGAGGTTATTTTTGCTGCGTGACCTTTGAAGACTTAAAGATAACCCGTCAGTTTCTGAAAGCAATAGCAGATGCCGGTTATTCATCTCCAACTGAAATTCAGGAAAAGGCCATCCCGCGCATTCTTGCAGGCCAAGACCTGATCGGCATTGCGCAGACCGGCACCGGCAAAACGGCAGCCTACCTCATTCCTCTATTGCAACTGATGAAATATGCGCAGGGAGAAGATGCCCGATGCCTGATCCTTGTTCCGACAAAAGAACTGGTACTCCAGATAGAACAAACGCTAAAAATGCTGGCTATCCATACCGATCTTCGCTGGGTGGCATTATACGGAGGAATTGGTCCTAAAGCACAAATTGGAATCATTGAAAAAGGCATAGATTTTATTGTCGCTACTCCGGGGCGTTTTCTGGAACTCTATGCTAAAAGAGTGATTGGCACAAAAAAAATCCGGCACATGGTACTTGACGAATGTGACCGGATGATGGATATGGGCTTTTGGCCGCAATTGCGCCAAATACAGGAAAAAATTCCCCAAAAAAAGCAGCAATTACTGTTTTCTGCCACCCTGCCGAAAAAGGTCGAGCGTATAGCCGATAATTTTCTTCTTTTTCCCGGAAGGGTTGAAATTAGCCCCCAGTCCACACCGGCTGAAACTGTGGAACAGCGATTATATGCTGTGCCGAACAACAAGGCTAAACTCAACCTGCTTGTTTTTCTACTCGCCGATCTCGCTCATTTTAAACGTGTAATGGTGTTTGTGAAAACAAAAGCACAGGCTACCCAGATCGCTCATTTCCTCGAACAAAGAAATACCGGTGAAATACGCCTGCTTCACAGCAACAAGGCGCAGAATGCGCGGATCAAAGCTGTCAGCGATTTTAAAGCAGGAGAAGTCAGGATATTGGTCAGTACTGATGTCAGTGCCCGCGGGATTGATGTAAATGAAGTATCACATGTGATCAATTTTAATGTTCCTTCTCATTACGAGGATTATGTTCATCGCATCGGTCGTACCGGAAGAGCTTTTAAAACGGGGGTGGCAATTACTTTCATGGATGAGTCAGAGCAGTATCATATCGGGAAAATTGAGAAACTGATACGGCAGCTATTACCACCTCTTCCGTTGCCGGAAGAGATCGGTGTGGAAGAAACCCCCTTCTCTGAGCGCCAGGAACAGAAAAGAGAGATTGATCGTCAGAAAAAACTCGAAAACCCTGATTTCAAAGGAGCTTTTCACGAAAAAAAGACAGATAAAGAGAAGAAAAAGAAAAAAAATATCAAGAAAAAGAAAAAAAGACCTTTTCTGTACTAGCTTCATTGGAAGTTATATTTCGGAAAAAAACTCTCAGATATTTCATTTTCTCCTAATCGTGACACATCAACACAACTCCGTCGAAGTGATAAAAACAAAAAAGGGTTCTGTCGAACCCTTTCCTGTAAACCTGCAAGGAAAATTTTGAAACCACCGCAGTTTCCACATAAGGTAACTGCGCAACCAATTAAAAGACGATGGGACTCTTAAAAAGTTGCCTGAATTGTTGCCTCTTGTCCGATTTTATTACAGAATTTTATCATTGCGCTGTAAATCAGGCGATTGCCTGTATCTAATTAAAAATAAGAGGAAAGTAATGAAGACGACTTCTTTCTCTATTTCTCAACAAATAATTCCATAACTTCTGGGAAAAATCTCGTCTGTGTCCGATTTCCATCTCATGGAGTAAACTTGTAGCCCACCCCGCGGACGGAGTGAAAATACTTAGGCTGGCGGGAATCAGGCTCGAAGTATTTGCGGAAAGCAAGGATATAATTGTCAATGGTACGGGTACTCGGAAACACATCATATCCCCATACCTTTTCAAGAATTTCTTCGCGACTTACAACCTCCCCTTCTCTATGTATGAGCAATTTTAGTAGCATGATCTCTTTGCGTGAAAGGCTGTGCTCAACTCCTCCTTTATCGCGGATAGTAAAATTCAAAAAATGGATGTGGTTAGGGCCAAAAGAAAAATCTTCTACTTGAGCAATACTTTTATGGCCCTGATCGCGACGCTGTATCAGCTTTGTCACACGCAAAAGCAGTTCTTCAAGGTCGAAGGGCTTCGTAAGGTAGTCGTCGCCTCCGAGTCGAAGTCCTTCGATGCGATCCTTGCCACTGCTTTTTGCCGATAAAAAGAGGATCGGAGTTTTATTTCCTTCGAGCCGGATGGTCTGGCAAACTGCCAGCCCATCAAGTTCAGGCAACATTACATCTAGTATTGCAAGGTCAAATGCCTGTGAGCGGAATTTCTCAAGTGCGGCAGGCCCATCAGTGGCATTCACCACTTGATAACCCTCCATCTCAAGGTTTAACTTCAGCATCGAGGCGAGACTTTCCTCGTCCTCGACGATCAGAATGCGATAAAGAGAATTTTCTTCCACGAATGAAAATGTGGACAAAAATAAATGCTGTCGTTGCGAACCACCAAACCGGCGCGGCAACTTCATTTTGAATTACCTCGAAAACCCGCACAGATTTTTTCATTCATCTATGCGCTCGCCCTGCATTACTCCAGTGGCCGGAAAGATAACAGTAAAGAAAATTTTTGAGGATTCGGGGGCGCAATCGCGATCACATACTCGGTGAATACCCCAAAAAAGCAGATATAGCTACCCAAGTGAATATTGAACCGCATAGAAGTTCCGTTGCATAATCCTGAAAAATAATTTCCATCACGAAAAAATACGGACTATGGTCTGCCAGATGATCCTGAGATCGGTGGAAAATTTCACGTTCTCGATGTACTCCTTATTCAGCCGGAGCTTGGTAGGCATAACCTCCGTGATATATGTTTTTTCAGGGTTCTCTGATCGTGCCAACAATTCTGACTCGGAAAAATATTTCAGGGATGCAAAATCGGTCAGACCGGGTCGGACGGTCAGTACTTTTTTTTGTTCGTCATTATAGAGAGCCACATAACGGGGCACTTCAGGCCGGGGGCCTACTACCGACATATCACCGATAAAAATATTCAGCAATTGAGGCAACTCATCTATTTTATACTTTCTCAGATAATAACCTACCCGGGTAATTCGCTCATCGCGGGCTCCAATAGTAATCTGGCCGCTCTTTTCAGCATCCACTTTCATAGTCCTAAACTTCAGAAGCCTGAATTGGCGGGAATTTTTCCCAACCCTTGTCTGCCTGAATAAGGCTCCTCCTCTGCTGTCGGCAATAATAAAAACTGCGATCAGAAACATAAACGGAAAAAACAGTATAATAAAGAAAAGAGAGAATAGAATATCAAAGCCTCTTTTCATCGCATAATTCTTTTAACTGCGGTAGAAATTGTATCAACTACGAATTTTGCATCTTCATCAGAAAGATCGTAATAGACAGGAAGCGAAATCTCGTTGCTATATTGAGCCAATGCATTTGGGAAATCAGCTATGCGATACCCCATACCTTTATAAAATGAAAGCATCGGAAGTGGCTGGAAATGTACATTCAGTGAAATTCCTTCTTCTGCTGCGGCAACAATAATAGCATCGCGCTGGGCTTCTGTTGCATTTTTTATTCTCAAAAGAAAAAGATGATAACTGCTTACTCTCGTAGCATCGCTGAATACCGGGGAGATTGCCCAGTCGAAGTTGGAAAAGAACTTACTGTACAATGTGCATATTTTTTTTCTTCGCAGCAATGTATCATTGTCATAGCGATCGAGCTCTACCAGACCTATAGCCGCCTGAATATCTGTCATATTGCATTTATATCCCGCCTCTATAATATCGTAGCGCCATTGTCCCGGCTGGTTTTTCGATAGAGCATCCTTCGTCTGACCGTGCAGTGCAGAAATATTCAGCGATTGCCAAATACTTTCATTGTCAAAAGGTTCAGGCAAATTGAGTATCACTGCACCTCCTTCGGCAGTGGTAAGGTTTTTCACCGCGTGAAAAGAGAAACCTGCTACATCCGTTTGTACGCCCGCACTTTTCCCCTTGTATCGCGCACCGAATGAATGTGCCGCATCATTCAGCACAAGTGGTCTTCCGAGTTTATTTTGAGGTTCACCGGCAGCCTCGAAACCCCGTTTTTTTATACTCCTTTGAACAACTTCCATAATTGCATCATAGTCACAAGGCCAGCCACCAATGTCAACCGGCATGATGGCTTTTGTTCTTTTAGTAATTGCCGCTTCAATGGCATCTGCTGATACAACAAATTCTCCTGGTGTGCAATCCACCATTACGGGGCGGGCACCAAGGTGAACCACAATATTGGCAGTAGCTGCATAGGTATAAGCAGGCACAATGACTTCGTCGCCTTGACCCACACCAAACCACCGTAGCACAAGTTCCGCTGCGTTGGTCCAAGAGTTAAGACACAGCACTTTTTTACTCCCCGTGTAGGCGGCAATACGCCTTTCAAACTCCCTTGTACGCGGCCCCGTAGTAATCCAACCCGATCGAAGTACATCGGTAACAGCTGCAATAGTGAGTTCATCTATCCGCGGAGGAGAAAAAGGAATCAATTTCATTAGGGAGCGAAAATAGCCATTGAAGATTTTCAGGAAGCCATGAACAAGAGGGATTTTTAACTAATTTTTGGAGCCATAACACATAGTTTTGCACACTGAAAAAAATATATATGCCGGGGTAAACCAATGGCGAATACTTTTATAATGAATTTTTTTACCCTTAGGTTTCCTTGTTCTGTTCTCATTCTCATTCTTACCGTTGCTGTTTTTTCATGTAATACCTCTTTTGCCCAACCCGGCAGAAATGGTGGGCAACCCAGTACCGCAAAAGGGAAAATCTACGGCAAGGTAATAGACGCATCGAGCGGCAAGTCGCTTGAATATGTAGTGCTGCAATTGTTTCAGAAATCAACCGCCGATAGTTCCTTGCGAAAACTGATCACCGGAGCGCTTTCAGAATCCAACGGCGACTTTAATCTCGTTGGAGTACCTACCGGAGAAAAACTGGTGCTTACTGCTTCTATGGTCGGATTTACCCCGTTAGAGACAGAGGTATTCCTAAATGGCTCCGGGGGAATTCCCGAAAAAGATGTAGGCAACCTGCGACTTGAAATCTCTGCCATGATGAATACAGTAGAGATCATTGATTCTACTCCTGACTTCCGGATGGAATTCGACAAACGTATTTACGATGTGTCGAAAAACCCCGCCAATGCCGGCGGAACAGCCGAGGATGTATTGCGCAATATCCCATCGGTACAGGTTGATATGGATGGCAATGTCAGTATGAGAAACAATTCTCCTCAGATTTTCATTGACGGACGGCCTACCACACTCACCATTGACCAGGTTCCCGCAGATGATATTTTGCGCGTTGAGGTCATTACCAATCCTTCTGCCCGCTACGATGCATCGGGAGGTGGTGGCGGTATCATCAATATTGTAATGAAACACAACAAGGCTTTCGGATACAACGGAAATGTACGGGTTGGAGTAGATAAAAGAGGAAAAATAAACAGCGGATTTAATATCAATGTAAGAGAAAAAAAAATCAATTTTTTTCTGAATGGAAATGTCAATCAGCGAAAAAATATTTCCACAGGAACAACCACCCGCCACAACTTTGGAGAAACGGAAACCCTCCTTCAACAATCGCAGCAAAACATCAACAACGGTTTGATGATGAACGGAAAGTTCGGACTCGACTGGTTTATGGACA
>JADLBA010000207.1 GCA_020848015.1 Crocinitomicaceae bacterium
CGGGATCAGGAACCGGAAAGACTGTAACGGCATTGGAAAGCACATCGGTGAGTGTGTCAACGCATCCGTTTACAGTATAAACCAGCACACTGACATCATAACTGCCAGGCTGCGAATAAATATGGATGGGTTGATCATTGTGCCCGGTCGCTCCGTCGCCAAAATCCCAATCGTAAAATACTTGCGTATCGGCAACTGTTTCAGCATTAAAATTCACATACAAATCCGGACACCCTTCTTCGCGCTGCAATTGTGCATTCAGTTGAGGGTCGCGCACCACCCAAACAATTTCCTCCGTAGATCGGGTGCATCCATTTTCACTGATGGTGAGTGTAACCGAATGATGGCCTGCCTCAGAAAACACAATATCATGAGGCGCAACTGATTCTGAAAAGTGTGAATTGGCCTGCTCACCAAAATCCCAATGGTAAGAAGTGGTAGAGGTAGAAGCCCCCGATGAAGCAAAGTCAAAACTGTTGGTGCTGAGGCATTGTGGAGCCGGTGTTTCAAAGTGAGGAGCGAGCAAGCCATAGATCACAAATTCCATTTGTGTTGTGTCAGGACAGGCATCAGCGGCATCTGCTACATGAGTGATTACATAAACACCGGTATCAGGAAAAGTAAATTCCGCGTTTTGCTGAGTGGAATGATCGCCGGTGAAAACAGTGCCGAAATCCCAGTAATAAGTAGTTGCGTTTTCGGAAGCGCTTTGAAAAGAATAAGTGAGCCCATTGCAAAAACTTTCTTGCGGAACGATGGCTGCAATTGGATCCGGTAAGTTTTCAATTTCAACCGTATCTGTTTCTTCGCAGCCGTCGTCGGTTACTGTGAGAACAACTGTCTGAAGCAGCACTTCAGGATTTAGAAGTACACCTTGTGGAGCCGGTATAGAACTGGTTGCAGGGAGCGCTCCAGGCCCGAAGTCCCAGTGGTACAAAGCCGCAGAAGAAACATTCGCAGTAGCAGAAAAATGATGGTAAACTGTGCCATTGATACAGGAGGAGCCCTGCGTTGCGATCTGCGGATCAATCTGTGGTGTAACGGTGTAGGTTGTGTAGGCAGTATCTGCGCAAGGCCACCCAGGATTGGCGATCAACGTGATCTCGTATTCACCGCTACCCGGATAGGTATAGTGAGGATCTTCCACCGTGCTTGTGTCGGTAGTAATTCCTTCCACGCCGAAATCCCAGAAAAAAAAGGAGGCATTCACTGATTCATTTTCAAGAAATACCGTAAGCCCATCGCAGGAGTTGGATTGGTCAGGAATAGTGGCAATGATGTTCGGATTACACAAAGTAACATTGAACTGAAAGTCCCTGTTAGTGCTGTTGATCCATACTCCATTCCTGTATTCGCTCACACACACACCCATTACATACTGCCCCATTTGTGTCGCTGTTCCGGTGATCAGTCCAGTATGCGAATCAATAGTAAAAGCGGGATTGCTCGTTATAGGATAGGCAGAGGAAAATCCTGAAGCCCAAGATACCGGAGAATAGGGCGGCTCGTTGGGAGGCTGTGGTGCGGGAGTACTCACCGACCCACCGAGAAGAGGCGAGCAAAATTCATAGACCAGTGAATCTCCATCTATATCAGTTGCAGAATGATCAAAAGTAAATTCCGCATTCGTACAAAGTGCCGGCGGAGGAAAGTGAACAAACTGTGCACTTGAATTATGTCCGTTGATCACAGAGGTTCCGGGAATATGCGTCCGGAATGTCGCTCCGCTGTTTTGCGGCAGATTGAGATTGATAATAGATGGGTTGCGGCAGCAGCGCTGGTAGATCAGATCGTAACCACCGGCATTCTGCGGAAGTTGTACCCACTTAGTGTAAACCGCCCGCTCCACACATACATCTGGAGGTAAAACAAAACAAGGATTTTCCAAAATGACTGGGACAATACTCACCTCTGCATTGGACAACAACATGGTGACTTCCGAAAACAACGAACCGTTGGAAGTAAATACCCCCACCGAAGCTTCTGCATCGAACGGTGTGTTAAGCGTATTATTAGGGCCGCAGTCGCGATAAACTTTTAATGTGATCAGATAATTGTTCGCCCCCTGCCAGGTGTAGTAAATCTCTCCTCCTACGATGTGCGTTGCAGTGGCTTGAATGGTGACAAAGACAATGATTGCTCCCTGTATGACAGAAAGTAATAACCGGCGCGACTGAAATTTTCCAAACAAGGCAGAATAAGGTTCAATACAGGTGTGAAGATAAGACCAAATTACTTATTAGATAGTTGCTATCCGCATTTATTCGACTTGTTTTCATAGCCTTAGAAAACGATAACTTTCTTGGAAGACCACGCAGAGTAAACCGGTGCCGGCTACTACTATTTACGTAGAGTTCAGAGTGTGTCAGAAAATAATTTTGGCAAATGCATTTTCAATGAGTTCCGGATACTGGACTACTTTAATAACTTGCGATTTTCTTTTTTTAATGATCTAATTTATTTTTTATGAAAAAAACATTCAGCATTTTCATCGTGTTCACTCTTGCAATTTCCGGATTGGCTCAACCTTTTGCGAGAAACATTTCACCTATTTCATCGGCCAGTACTTGGTTTGTTGATGCTAATACCGGTTATACGGTGGGTTCAAGGGGAAAAATACTGAAGACCACCGACGGGGGGCATCATTGGGAGCATTACTATACCGGTATTGAGGAAAATTTTAGTTGCGTGAAATTTTATAACAGTTCGTTGGGTGTGGTATTGGGAGGTAATGAGACTATTCTGATAACACACAATGGCGGGGGCACCTGGGAACTGGTGACAGGCGATCTGAATCTTCCATTTTCAGGAAATTTCAGTGATATATGGTTTCACGATGCCGACCACTGGTCCATTACTTCCTATAATGCTATACTCAAGACAGACGATGGCGGAGTGACTTGGTATTATATCCTTACTAACTCTAATAATAACGTGAGGAAGATCGTCTTTAAAGATGCATCCAATGGTTTTTTAACTACCAATGGCGCTTATACGATCTATAAAACCACCGATGGCGGTGCCACTTGGAATTTTTCTTCCGCTTTCAGTATGGACACACCTGCCAACGATTTTATATTTGTTGATGTGAATACCGGACTTCTGGCACTGTCTGGCGGAGACATTGTCCGCACCGCTGATGGAGGTAATTCGTGGACTGCAGTTTATAATGGTAGTATTCCATTGTTTGGATTCGTTTTCACTGATGCACAAAACGGTTATTGTGTGGGTGATGATGGCACTATTTTGCGCACGACTGATGGTGGTGCAAATTGGTCTGACATTTCTCTTACAGGTATCAGTCTAAGTTTAACGGGGGGAAGAAGCACCTCGTCTGAAACCCTTTTCATGGGTGAAAGTGGTATGCGCGTCCGCGGAACCGGCGATACTTTTACCATTGAAAGCGAATGGTCGGTAGGTCATGGCACCCTCTTCGCCCTCGGTTTTTATGACGAAAACAATGGAATTGTTGGCGGCTCAGTTTCTGATTTCTCTGAGGGCATCGCATTGCGCACTAACGACGGAGGAAATTCATGGAAAAGAATTTCTCTCCCCTCCATTGCAGATATTTTCGATGTTCATTATGTCAGTGCTACTGATGTGTATCTACTTGGCCAAAATACCGGATTTGGAACTATTCCAACTATTTTCCATTCTACAGATGGAGGTTTGAATTTCTCTGAATATACGGTTAACACTAATAACGGGGTAGCGAATATCAACTGGACAAAGATGAAGTCAATTGGAAATAATTATTTCCTCGCAGGCAACGGAATAGAAGGTGGATTTTTCTACAGCACTGATGCCGGTGTGTCATGGACGAAAAGCTCTGACCCGATTGCTTGGGGAACTGACTTCGATATGTTCGACGCGTCGAATGGATTCCTGAGTGGATATACTGGATCTGGAATTCCTCAAACAAACGACGGCGGAGTCTCCTTTACCGTTTCTCCTCTTTCAACGCCTCAGGGGCTTTATTGTGTTGATTACGGTAATGCCTCCACGATTTTTGCCGGTGGCGACTGGGGCAATATTTTCAAGTCCTCTAACAACGGTGCTTCGTGGAGTTCGGTGCACACAGAAGATTTTCACACCACGTTCCGCAATATTGAATTCTGGAATGAAAATAAAGGTATCGCTGTAGGGGGAAAGATGGACGAAAGTTTTAACAATCCCTATCTTTACTACACTAATGATGGCGGGGCTTCATTTCAGCAAATTGATGCAGCAAGGGATTTTGCATGGGGTTCTAATACCTTATATACAATCAAGTGGGTAGGTGAGGATCTCGGCTATGCGGCGGGCGAGGCTTCCAACCTATACAAAATATGTAATACTTGCAACAATCCCGAAACAACAGTAAATGTGACAGAATGGAGTGAGTCCACTCCGGCTCTTGTTCTTTTTCCCAATCCGGCAAAACCCGGAAGCCTTGTCCGCATCGGAATTGACGAACGGACGAAAGCAAGTTACCGGCTGATGAATATTTCAGGACAAGTGATATCTACGGGAAATGTCCGCAATCAAGCCGTGTCTCTTCCTGCTGGTATCGTTTCAGGAATCTATATTCTGTCGGTACAAACAGAAACAGGTATATATAACACAAGGATTACAGTAGAAGAATGATGTCGCCTTTTATACTAAGTAGCCCCGGAGGGACTATTTAATCCCTCTTTCTCCAGTCAGTTAATAAATAGCTTAGATACAGTCATTTATGTTGATTTCTTAATTTCCGTCAGGAAGCCAAATAAGGCTGAAATAAGCATATTTGCATCCACTTTCGAATCATTGTTGTCCGACAAAAATAATTAGGGGAAGTTTTTAAAGCTTCCCCTTTTTTAATAGTTTGCGAGTTGCCAAACCTGTTCAGTTCGGCATAGCTCCCTGCTGTTGAAAATAAAAAGCACTATGCCGTATTATCAAGCATTTCAAGAGATAAATAATTAGAAGCATTGTTTTATTTTGAAGGACAATACTGGTTGCTTTTCGTTTAATTCCAGTATTTCAATTGGTCTTTAATGGTGGTGGCTGGTTACCAGATATGGGTAAAGATATACAATCTAAAATCCGAAGGTCTCCGAAAAGCCTCCTCGGCAACTGACTGAAAAACACTTAAAAAGCTGTAAGGAGGACACTTTTTCAAAGCGTAATCCTCAATTCATACCCAGTATAGCAACCTGTTATCGAAACATTTACCCCCAAGTTTTTGTAAACATATCTATGTAAACAAAAATGTTTATATTTGATGTATGAACAAACAGCTTGAAGTTGCAAAAGGTATCCATCCCGGACTTGTCCTTGAAAGAGAATTGAAGCGCCGAAAACTCAAAAAAGGGCCATTTGCTATTTCTCTAAAGGAATATCCTCAAACACTCTCTGCAATCACCAAAGGAAAAAGAGGGATGAATATTTCCCTGGCATTGAAAATTGAAAAGGCCCTTGAAATGGAAGAGGGTTATTTTATGACTTTACAGCTCTTTCATGATATCGAAAAACTGAAAAAGAAAAACCGTATTCTTAAAACTCCTGATATCAGTAAAATAAGACCTGTCGTATTTTGGGATACAAGGATCGAAAAAATTGATTGGGAAAATCACAAAGTCTCCGTTATCAAAAGAATTTTCGAAAGAGGAAATGAAGTTGAAAAGGAAGAAATAGTCCGCTTCTACGGAAAGGAAACCGTTGAAAATATTTTAGGAAAGTAATGGCCAGCAAACTTTTTTACAATACCGTTTCTCCGCTTTTGCTCGAATGCCTGAACTTATTAATGAAGGCGAAGGAATTCAAAAAACTCAGGTTGGTTGGAGGAACAGCATTGAGTTTACATATTGGCCATAGAGAATCTGTCGATATCGATATGTTTACGGACGAATCATACGGTTCAATTGATTTTGGGACCATTGACTCATTCCTAAAAGCAACATTTCCCCATGTAGATACAAACGATTACAGTGTGGTCGGCAATGGCAAATCCTATTACATAGGGAACAGCCAAGAGGATAACATCAAATTAGATGTCTTTTATACTAACGAATCATTTTTTCAGAAAGCAGAAATGATCGATGGGATCAGGATGGCAAGTATTGAAGAAATTGTTGCAATGAAAGTGGACGTTATTTCCAGAGGTGGACGGAAAAAAGATTTTTGGGACTTACACGAGTTGCTTGTGAACGAATTCCCAATAGAAAAAATGGTCGCAGTACATAAGCAACGTCATCCTTATACTCACGATAGAAAATTGATTGCAGAAAAATTTTCAGATTTCACCGGTGCCGATAATGATTATGACCCGGTATGTTTAAAAGGAAAACATTGGGAATTAATTAAACTTGACATTGTAGATTTTTCTGATGAATTGGTACAGAGAAAATAAAAAAATCGTCTCATAAGAAGAACTCCAAAAAACTGTATCCACTTCAAAATAAAAACCCTTGAAAATAAGTGTTTTCAAGGGTTTAATTTTATACTAAGTAGCCCCGGAGGGAATCGAACCCCCATCAAAGGTACCGGAAACCTTCGTTTTATCCATTAAACTACGGAGCCATTGCATCTTCTAATGAAGACAGCAAAAAATTTCACTAAAAAGGCCGCATTTCGCGGCCTTTTTCCAAGGTAGCGGGGACAGGACTCGAACCTGTGACCTTTGGGTTATGAGCCCAACGAGCTACCAACTGCTCCACCCCGCACTGTCATAGAATTTCCCTTTCGGGGGCGCAAATATAGACTAATTTCGTCTCTAATTACTTTTCCTCGCTAAACTTTGAAAAACACTCATAAGGCCGGCTTTGTCAATATAATCGGTAATCCGAATGCCGGAAAATCAACCCTGATGAATGCTCTGCTCGGTGAAAAACTCAGTATTGTTACGCCGAAAGCGCAGACCACCAGGCACCGGATAATGGGCATCCTAAACGCTGAAGATTACCAGATCGTTTATAGCGATACTCCTGGCGTAATTGACCCCAAATACAAGTTGCAGGAAGGAATGATGAAGTTTGTCGGAACTGCTCTTACCGATGCAGACCTCATCCTCCTAGTAGTGGACATGACCGATAAATCTCCTCTGCATCCGCAAACACTTGAAAAAATTAAAAAAACAAAAATCCCTGTCTTCGTTGTACTCAATAAATTTGATCTCGTGGGAACCGATGGTGCCATCCCACACTTTGAGTTTTGGGCAACTCAACTCCCTCAATCTCGTGTTTTCCCGGTGAGCTCGACAGAAAAAATTTATACAAAAGAATTGCTCAGCGAAATTCTTTTTGTTCTCCCCGAAAATCCACCGTTTTTTCCTAAAGATGAATTGTCAGATCGTAGCACCCGATTCTTTGTTGCGGAGATCATTCGCGAAAAGATTTTTATGACCTATGACAAGGAAATTCCCTACTCCTGCGAGGTGAATATTGAAGAGTTTAAAGAAGAACAAGGCATCGTTCGTATTTCAGCCGTGATACTAACAGAACGCGAATCTCAAAAGGCAATCATTATCGGACATCAAGGTAAAATGCTGAAACGGGTAGGAACACTCGCCAGAAAAGACATCGAATCTTTCCTCGGTAAAAAAGTGTTTCTCCAAACTTTTGTGAAGTTAGAAGAAAACTGGCGCAATGATATCAAACGGTTAAAAAATTTTGGTTACTGGGAATGATCCTATTTCCACATTGCAAGATCAATCTTGGTCTCAGCGTAACGGCTAAGAGAAGCGATGGTTACCACAACATCGAAAGTATTTTTTTGCCGGTATTCAAAATCAATGATATACTGGAGGTGATTTTCTCTGAAGATGATCTTTTTCATTTGACCCTTACCGGAACCCGTATCTCCGGAAAAAAAGAAGAGAACAGTTGTTACAAAGCCTGGTTGTTGCTTCACCATGAAAAGAAAATCGGTGGTGTAAAATGCCATCTGCATAAAATTATCCCTGCCGGTGCCGGACTTGGAGGCGGGTCGGCAGATGGAGCGTTTATGCTGAAAGCATTGAATGAATTATTTGCGCTGAACCTGTCCACCGTTGAATTAAAATCGTATGCACTTCGTATCGGTAGCGATTGTCCTTTTTTCATTGATCTAAAACCTTCTTTTGTTTCAGGTCGTGGCGAAGTCCTTTCTCCTGTTGAGGCAGACTTCTCCAATATTTTCATTGTGCTGGTTCATCCGGGTATTCATCTGAGCACATCTGATGCTTTCAGTATGCTGAACCCCGGACCCGCCTCTTTTGATCTGCGAAAAATTGGCGGAATTGACAAACGGCAATGGCGGGAAAAAATTAAAAACGATTTTGAAGACCCCGTGATAAAAAAATTCCCTGCGATCGGAAAAATAAAAATACAGCTATATGAGGCAGGAGCATTTTACAGCGCTATGTCTGGCAGTGGCTCTGCAGTCTATGGCCTCTTTGATAGCGATCCCGGATTGGACGAAATTTTTGCAGGATATTTCTGCCGGAAGACTGTGTTGAAATAAGGTTATTCTAAATCACGATTATCAGAAACCACATCTGTCCAAAACGCTCTTGAATTAAGGAAAAAAAAATGGAGTTGGTTCGGACGA
>JADLBA010000208.1 GCA_020848015.1 Crocinitomicaceae bacterium
CCCGTCCGTATCTTTGGCTTTCCTATATGGCAGCAAAAAAATCCAAAAATATCCGTCTCATTGAGGTTCCCAGCGAGGTTGGTGCCGGTACACGCGGAGCCAGTATCGGAGTAGATGCAGTAAAGATAGCAGCATTAGATTTCCGTTCTGATTTTTTTAAAAAATACAAGAGCATTGTAATTCCGAACGATAACCAGGCTTTATATGGCAACCCTGGCAACCGTTATGCAAAACATATCCGGAGCGTACTCAAAATGTATGAACGAATCGGCGCGGCAGTACGCGATACTATCCGCGATGGAAGGTTTCCACTACTGCTGAGCGGCGACCACAGCAACGCTGGAGGTACGATCTCCGGTATCAAAATGGCTTATCCCGAATCGAGACTTGGGGTGATCTGGATTGATGCCCATGCCGATCTTCATTCTCCTTATACCTCTCCCAGCGGAAATTTGCACGGTATGCCTCTGGCAACAGCTCTGAACGAAGACAATATCGAGGAAAAAGTCAACGATCTCGACTACGAAACGATTGAGTTGTGGGAACTGCTAAAAAGCGTGGGAGATATTGCTCCTAAAATTGAATACAGAGACCTGATCTATGTGACCCTGCGCGACTTTGAGGAGCAGGAATCAATGTTGATCAAAAAAAATAAAGTGCGCGTGGTGACAACCAATGAATTGCGCAAAACAGGAGTTACCAAGTTGTCGCGTGAACTGTTGAAATACCTAAGTCATTGTGATAAGATTTATATTTCATTTGATGTGGACTCGCTTGATCCTGGTATTTCACGCGGAACTGGAACCCCGGTAAAAGGTGGTATCAATGAAAGAGAAGCCGCTGATCTGATTCTGGAATTGCTACAGAACGAGCGCACCTGCTGTCTTGAATTCACAGAGATCAATCCTACCCTCGACAGCGAAAATGTAATGGCGGAAACTGTCTTTGAAATTCTGCAGAAAGTTGCGAGACAGGTGGAGATGATTTAATTCTCCTTTTTGAGATCATCACTCTTCAACCTACCTGGAAGGTAAGCCCCTCATCGGCTAACAGAACATTCGCATGAGCTGTCAGCGCTTCATCAAGAAAATGATGCTGATGAGTGTAGCGAGAGCTAAAATGCCCCAGCAACAGTTGTTTTGTTTCGGCTATTGTGGCGAGCTTCGCAGCCTGCAGAGCAGTAGAATGAAAGGTTTTTTTTGCTCTTTCTTCTTCGGTTGTCAAAAAAGTGGCTTCGTGATAAAGCAGATTCACTTGGAAAATATCAGCCGCCAATTTTTCCCAGTACATAGTATCTGAACAATATGCATAAGAACGAGCCTTTTCACGCGGCATACACATCTCTGCAGCTAGAAGAGGTTGCCCTGCTGCACTCATTACATCATTTCCCTTTTTTAACTCAATAATCTGAAGAGGCGTAAGCCGGTACTCACTGATTTTTTCCTTCTTTATTTTCAACGGTTTTTGTTTTTCTACAAAAAGAAAACCAGTACACGGAATGCGGTGTTTCAACGGAATGGAATACACTTCAAGTGTCTCATCTTCCATGAGGAGCATTTTCTTTTTATCGCTTACCGGATGGAATTCCAGCGCAAATTCAAGGTAGGTTTCCGAATGCTGAAAAGTAACATCTATAATCTCTTTTAATGCCGGAGGGCCGTATATATGCAGTTTACTTTGCCTGCCAAGTAGGCTGAAAGTACTGATCAGTCCTGGAAGTCCGAAGAAATGATCGCCGTGAAGGTGAGAGATAAAGATATGATTTACCCGCTGAAACCTGAGCCGGTATTTTCTCATTTGCATCTGCGTTCCCTCACCGCAATCCACAAGAAAAAGTTTGTCGTGAACATTCACCATCTGCGCTGAAGGGTTGTGCCTTCCCGATGGTGTGGCAGCGCCGCATCCCAGTATAGTTACCTCAAATGTCATTGCGAAAAGAAAGGGGCTACATCAATAGCCCCGGTACATTGCATTTTTCCCTTCTGCTCAATGTTGAACAATCATCCTACGGGTAATTTTTTTATCTCCCATCTGGATGTGATAGAGATAAATACCATTTGGAAAGTTAGAGGAGTCTAATCGGTAATTGTTTTCCCCTCTTTTTCCCTGAATCATTTTGTCAAATATCTTTTCACCAACGAGGTTCTGAATGACGAGGTGGGTATTTGCAGCAAAGGGAAGGTCGAATGTGATCAGGGTAGAAACGTCAGCGGGATTCGGGGCATTCTGGCCTAGAGCGACCTCACCAATATTTTTAGTGAGTACTACGGAAGCCGGATCAATAACAGTCAGTGTGTAATTCTCGAATTGGTACGGTACCGAAGTAAAGAATCCGAAATTGCCATAAACGATCACATTAATTTTTACAGGGAAAGTCCCAGCAGTATTCGGAATACCTGTCACGTCGCCGCAATAAGCATTGCCGCCGAGAAACATACATGGATCGGCACAGTCGCCGTTGTTATTGCAAAATACATTCAGACCCATGGTGCTGAGGCTCACATCAGCAACTCCGTTAAAAACGGTAATTCCATCCAGCTTAAGTGAGTCAATTGGAATAGGACTGAATTGTTCATTGATATCAGAGGCCAAGGTGGGCACCTTCACATAAATAACATCGGAATAAGGCTGCCCCAATACTCCGGTCTCAAAAGTCTCTCCAAGGCTCGGATTGGGAGAAACACCGAAAGTAGCTGTGCCCCAGTCGTGAGCCAGTGGGTCACATTGTGAAAAAGAAACAAGTCCGCAGGAAAATGCCGCTGCAACAAAAAGTAAGTGTTTTCTCATACGCAGATTATAATTCTCTTTCTACTTCTTCCATATAAATAAGATCCACCGCCTCATTCAGCGTAGGAGTAATTTTTAGAACAGACTCTAATTGTGAGATAGTGATCAGCTTTTTCACTGTGTCCTGTAATCCACACAATACAAACGTTCCGTTAGAATCCC
>JADLBA010000209.1 GCA_020848015.1 Crocinitomicaceae bacterium
GCAAGAGAAATGATGATAGTACCTCTTGTAATGTGCTGATTAAAGTCTTCAACGTTTGAGGTGAAGTGATTCGAAGAAAAGAGAGATAGAAAACCGGTTGTATAAAAGTCAGGCTGATCGTAACCAAGTGCAATAGGAACTTGTTTTGAAATAAGTATAATACCTATGGCAGCCAGCATTCCCTTTATAACTGATGATGGAACATAATTTACAACCGCTCCGAGTTTTAATAATCCGAGGAAAAGCTGAAACAGACCGGCAACCATTACAGCGAGGAGAAAAATTTTGTAATCGCCGAGAGCCACTATTGAAGCTGCTACTAATGTTGTTAAACCCGCTGCGGGCCCAGAGACGGCAAGTTGCGAGCCGCTGATCAATGCGGCAACCAGCCCGCCGATAATTCCCGATAATAGTCCAGAGTACAGAGGAGCACCTGAAGCTAAAGCGATTCCCAAACAGAGTGGTAATGCAACAAAAAAAACTGAAAGCCCTGCCGGTAAATCGTGTTTTAGCCAAATAATTCTGTAGTATTTAATCGTTCGTTTCATTTGTAATTCTTCCTCATTGCTAACGAGACAAAGTTAATAGGTTTACTATTTATCCTATTTACATACAATTGCAATCTCCAGTTTATTGCGGCGGCCTGACGAATGTGCTATGGTTATACAAAATAGATAGCTGCAGGAGTACAATTTATTATTCTGCATATAAATTTACTGAATCATTTTCACTCAGGTATTTTCTGACTCCCCAGTGGCCGAGATAGATCAGCGGAGTTAGTGCTACCGCTATCATCAACTTCAGGAGGTAGTTAACGGGGGCAATAGTCAGGAAATTTTCGAGGGTCATTTTTCCTGGGAGTACAAAGCCGATATACAGAACAATGCAACTGTCTATCAGTTGTGAGATAATGGTGCTTCCTGTGCTTCGCAGCCATATCATCCTGTTGCCGGTTTTGTTTTTTATCCATTGAAATAATGTTGCGTCCAATACCTGTGAAAAAAGAAAGGCACAGATGCTTCCGACTATAATCCACGGGGCTTGTCCGAAAACGGTATTGAATTGTTCATCGGTTGCGAGACCCGCACCGGGAATCTCCTTTGCGGGTACCTGCAAAGCCAGCAAAATGATGATAAAGCAATAGGCAATAAGTATTGCCGTGATCCATGATAGCCTATGGATTGCCTTTTTTCCGTAAAATTCATTGATGATATCGGTCAGCAAAAAAACAACGGGCCATGGCAGTATTCCGATGATTGTAATAAATGGGCCGAACGATTTGCCAAGCAGTGAAAATGACAGAGGAATTTCGATCAGCTTGTTGGATATCAGCTCTGCAGTGACTGCATTTGTCACAAACAATCCTGCAAGGAAAATGAACAACCATTCCCTTCTGGTAGAGGACGTGACCAAAGCTTTTGTACGGGTTTCTGTTGTACTCAATGAATATTTTTTATTGTTTTTTGAATGTACAACGGAGCATTTCTTATTTTATAAAAGAAACCGAATGATCGTTCAATTTTAGAATATACTTACCGGCAGATAGGAGATGGATGTCTATCATAGTTGAATCTTTCACAAAAGAGGATTGCAGCAGTTTTCCATTGGTATCAAAAATCCTGAGAGTCCCCTTTTCTCCTGTAATGATCTGCAGTTGGTTTTCAGATTTCCTCGCCAGGCTGAATGAATTTTCGTTTGCCTTTTCTGAAATACCAATGGTTCCGGTATGAATCGCCCAAGCATACTGTCCTGGGCGCATCCCGTTGATGTCAAGGCGGCCTGACCAGTTGGTAAGGCTTCCGCTGTTATTCAGAACAAAGTTGCCCCATTCGATCCATGAATGCGCTCCGTCCGGGCGGTAAAGCAATATGATATCTTCTTCATTGAGTCCATTGTTTTCGAGATAGGCAAAAAACTGGGGGTCAAAATAGTTGTTTTGCGTATTGTTGCCATAGTATCTGATCTTTCCGGTGATCATTGCATTCTCTGGCATATTGCTCTCGACAAGCCACCAGCGATCGGGCGAAATAAAATAATCGGTGAATGGTATGAACGATTGCCCATTGGCAGCAGCCCAGTGATTTTCTACTCGGATCCAGATAGAATCGGCTCCGCCGAGCGATGATACACTCATGTCCATTTCTGCATAAGAAAGATTGTTGGTACCTGTGGAGTGGATCATTTTTTCTTCGGCAAGGACAGCGTAGTTTAGCCTTTGATCGCGGTTGAGCAGGATTCGCGACGGAGCAATGGGGCTGATGATAGTAGAGGTTGTGGTAGAGCCGCTTACATTGACAGTTTGCTCGAAGGTATGGTATTCGTCGTCCAAGATCGTGATCGTCACAGGAACATTGGTAAATAGTTCCTCGTTGTGATGCATAAATTGATCAATACTAACCTGTACTTCGTAATTATTTCCTTGCGCTGATGAACTGAACGATCCGATGCGGAATTCCGGGAAGCCGGGGGAAAAGACCCAGTTGTCAAAAAAACTATTCATGTCTTGGGATGTATGTTGTTGCAGCCCATCGCGCAGATTTTCACTGCTGATGTCTGAGTATTGATGCTCTTCGAGAAAATTCTGAACACCCGTAAAAAAGTCATTATCCCCCATATATCCGCGAAGGCTGTGTATTATATCTGCACCTTTTCGATAGACAGTTGTACCGTAGGTGATCTCGTGCGGAACACCGCTGACGGCATAATATCCCCCGTCATCCTTATGGGCATTGAGCAACACATATTTATGGTTTTCCTTTATATAATTCCGATAGGCATCATCACCATAAAGCACCTCTTTAAAAAGAGCTTCACTGTAGCTCGCCCATCCTTCGTTCAACCACATATCTTCGGCAGTTCGGCAGGTGACTAAATCACCCCACCAGTGGTGACTGAGTTCGTGGGCAAATAATACTTCTTCTGACAAGTTGCCATTGATGGCAAAGAGAGGATAGGCGATGTTAGTAGCGTGTTCCATTGCTCCACCATTGAAAGGGACAGCTACATATCCTACTCTGGGCCATCGGTAGGGGCCGTAGTGATGCTCAAATCCTTCAAGGCAGGGAATGAGGTTGATGAAACTTTGTTTAAATGCTGTGGTATCTGAGGGTTTGGCGGTCAGCCAGATAGGGATTTCATCGCCGCTGGCACTTGTAAAACTGCTTTCTGTGTGGGTATAATTTGAAACGGCAACTGACACGAGGTATGAAGGTATTTCTTTCTCCAGACTCCAATGTGTGAGCAATGAGTCTGTTCCAACTGTTTCCACACTTGTGCGTATTCCGCCACAGTACGCAGAGCGGCCTGCACTGGTGAGAACATTCACATCGAAGACGCTGCGTTCCACAAAGTTGTCGAAACAAGGAAACCACGCTCGTCCGAAATTGTGAGGATAATCGGTGAAAGCAACACCAAGGTTGAATGCATACTGTGAAGAAAAATAAAATCCTCCCCACGATGCATCCGCTGTCGGGTGTCCGTGGTAATGAACGGTCAGGGAGTAGCTATCATCTGTATTCAGCATTGAGGGAAGAGCAATAAAAAGGTCAGGACTGTTATATTCAAAATCAAGCAAGCCATCATTGCTTGTCACTGAATCAACGACCAAGCTCAACAAATCGAGGTGGAGTTCTGAAACATTGTTTAGCTTACTCCTGAAGTCTATCTGGCAGGCCGCGCTGATCTGCTGCGACGATATCTTGGTCATATCCAGATCAATGGTATATTTCAGTATATCTATCGTATCGCTCCGGAGATTTTCAAAGGAGTAATAATCAGTTGTGCCGCTTTTCAGCGCGTGTCCAATATGGCTGCATTTCCGGTTCTGAGCTGCGACTGGGTTGAGAAGAGTAAAGAGCAGAATGATCAAAGTGACAAATCGAGAGGACATAATTGTATTTTTCCAAAAGTAATCAGAACGCTGATTCATTCGTTTTCGGCACACGGGAAGATGTGTTGGAAGGCAATTGTATATTTTTCATTTTCAGTAAATCAATTATTCGATTGTAATTATTTTGTGTTTGTGGTGGGGAAAAGAAGGGGTCTTTTGTAAAAAATTGTGTTGGACTCCAAACGATTTTGAATTAATTTTAGGTTCCAGTTTGTTTCTGCAGAAGTAACGCTAAAACCCAATACTGCCATGAAACCCAGTAATGAGTTGTTCGACCTTATCAAGTCTTTGTCTAAAAGTGAAAAGCGCTTTTTCAAGCTCCAGAGTGCACTGCAGAGTGGAGATAAGAATTACGTAAGACTTTTTGATGTAATTGACAGGATGGAGGAGTATGAAGAGGACAGTATCAAAAAGATTTTCAGAGGAGAAAAATTTATTCAGCATCTTCCATCCGAAAAAAATCACTTGTACAAGTTGATTTTAAAGGCACTCAGGAGTTATTACGGGGACACCAGTATTTCGAGTATCCTGAAGCAGGAGACAAAGAACATCGAAATTCTCTATAATAAATCGCTGTTCGATGAGTGTAATAAGTTTTTAACGAGAGCAAAAAAACTAGCTGTCCGCTACGAAAAATTTTATTACCTCTTTGAATTGATCAGTTGGGAAAAAGTATTATTAGAAGAAGCGCTCGAAGACGGGCAGTTCACCAAAGATCTCGATACACTGATCCGCGAAGAGTTAGATGTGATAGAAAAGCTGAGAAACCTCGCGGCTTACCACGTTCTCTACTCAAAGATCAACTACGTATTCCGCAGTGGTGGATATTCTCGGACGGAAGAGAACCGTGCGATCATTGATGAAATTGTGAACCACCCGCTGATAAAGGGAAAGAATACAGCCTTATCAAAAAGAGCTGCTACGATCTGTTTTTACACGCAGGCATTTTGCAATATGGCCAACGGTGACTATAATATGGCTCTTGAAAAATTTAATCGTGTGCGTGAAATTCTCGATGCGGAAAATCATTTACTGGCAGATCTTGCTAAGCGGTATATCCGCACACTGTCCAACCGCACGATGTGTCTTATATATCTTGGGCGCTTTGATGAAGCGAGGGCTGCTATCAGAGAAATGCACACATTCAGAGAGGACGAGGCATTTTCATCTATTGATGTACAGGTGAATCTCTTTAAAAACACGAGTCTTGCTGAACTGGAAATTTGCAGACATTCCGGCGATTTTGAAAAAGGGATGAAGGATGCGGAAGAGATCATGGAAGCTATTGGCAAGTATGAAGGCCGGCTTCATAAAGAGCAGGAGCTCACCTTATTTTATCAGTTTGCCTATATCTACTTTGGGGCAGGACAGTTTAATAAGGCATTGTTCTGGATCAACAAGGTTCTCAACGACAATGAAAACACTTTGCGGCAGGACATATACAGCTATGCACGGCTCTTTAATCTTGCAATTCACTTTGAGTTGGGCAATTACGATTTGTTAGAATATGCTATCAAATCAACGACGCGATATCTGCAGAAGAGGGAGCGGAATTTTCCCATGGAAAAAGCTATTATTGAGTACTTTAAAAAGTTGATCAGGGCACAGAATCCGTCTGACAAACAAAAAATATTTGAGGCATTCCGCAATGACATAGAGGTCTTTGTGCGCGACTCCGAAAATGAAGTTGTGTTGAGATATTTTGATTTTCCGAAATGGTTAGGTGCAAAAATAGAGAATATCTCACTGGGCGAATCCATTAGAAATTCGGAAAGGGTAAATTGAAGAGGTGAAGAATAGCACTATCGGGGTTTATTGCGAAGAGTCAGGATGAGCGGGAACCTAAAAAAAAGGGCTGCCCAGTTTTCAGGGCAGCCCTTTTTAGTATGAAAAAAACATATTACTTCTTCATTTCCTTTTGGAGAAGTGCCTCAATTTTTTCGTTCTCCTCCCGAGCCAGTTCACCATCTACAAGGATTCTTCCGCTGTGTTCATCAACGATCACCTTTTTTCGTGCGGCAACATCCATTTGTTTTTGCGGAGGAATCTGGATAAATGACCCCGCTGAAGCTTCACGCTCTATAGGAACCACAGCGAGGCCGTTGGGCGAACCACCACGAATGCGCTCATAAGCATCGAGCAGTCTCTGATCAATCAGTTTTTTTGCTTCGTCACTTTTTTTCTCGAGTATCTCTTCTTCTTTGCGAGTTTCGGAAATAATTTCGTTTAGTTCATTTCTTTTGACATTTAGGTCATTGGTGCGCTCCTGCAGTTTTATTTTGGCACTATCTAATAATTCTGTCTTCTGCATCTTTTGTGCTTCGAATTCCTTGATTCTCTTTTTATGTAACTGAATCTCCAATTCCTGAAACTCAATCTCTTTATTCAATGACTCGAATTCGCGATTGTTTTTAACCTTATTCAACTGCTCATTGTATTTTTTTATCAATGCCTCAGCATCTTTAATTCCTTGCTTTTTTCCATTGATCTCAGTTTCGAGTTCGTTGGTTTCAGCTTCAAATTTGCTGATACGTGTATTTAGTCCCGCAACCTCATCTTCCAGATCTTCTACTTCGAGTGGTAGTTCCCCTCTCATAGAGCGAATCTTATCAATGCGCGAATCAATCAGTTGAATGTCGTAGAGTGCGCGCAATTTGTCTTCAACGGTAATTCCTTTTTTTGTGTCATCGCCTTCCATGAAGGCTTGTCTTGGTGATGTGTTTGCCATATCTTCTCGTGCTTCCTTGTTTGATGGTTTTACTTTTTCGGTGGCTCTGTCAATGTCTGCTATTGGGGCAAATTTGATTCCCGGCTTGCCATTAGGAGCCGGTGGTACGTATATAGGGTTCGCAACCGGTTTTGGTTTAGAAGGTTCAGTAACGGGTACGTACGGTTTGACAGGAGCTTTGGCTTTTGGGGTTTCTGGCTGCCGGATTTCAGGTTTTTTTGGAGCAGATGTTTTTGCAACGACAGCAGTTGTCGCGGTAGATGCGCTTTTCTTATCCTGTTTGATATTTAATGCTTGAGCCGGAGTAGCTTTTTTATCGGGCACCTCCTTCTTGGGCAATTTTGCAAATTCTTTGATATCCTTGCCTTTTGGAGAATGTGATGCGACCTTTCCTTTTATTTCAGTAGTAGATGGCTTGGTTACCGTCTTTAACTCGGCACCTTTTTTTACTGAGGCAGGTTTTACAACTTTTTTAGCAACAGGTTTTGCAGTTTTATTTACCGGAACCGGCTTGCTTTTCGGTTCAACCTTTTTCTCAATTGTTTTAGAGATAGGTTTGCCTTTTGTAGAAACGATTTTTTTTGCAGGAGTTTTCAGAACAGGTTTTCCTTTAGCAACAACCTTTTTTACGGGCTTGACAACCTTCACCGGTTTTACCGGCTTTGATTCCTTTTTTGTGGGTTTTACGGCTTTTTTTACTTTAACCGGAGCCACTTTTTTTATAGCCGGTTTTGATTTTTTTATTGGTTTAACGGGTTTTACCGTCTTCTTTACTATTTTCTTTACGACCTTTTTTGCTGCTTTCACCACCACTTTTCTTATTGGCTTCGCCGATTTTTTTCCCGGCTTTACAACTTTCACCGAAGATGGTTTTTTCACCGTCTTTATTACCGGTTTTACCACTTTTGCAGATTTTACTGCTTTCTTAGCCGGTTTAACAACTTTTGTTTTCACCGCCTTTTTTGCTGGTTTAGATGCCTTTGGAGGCTTTCCGGCAGTTTTAAATGATTTCTTCGCCATAACTCAGAAATAATATATGGGATTGGTAACCACTCCTGTTTTGTGGGCTGCGAAATTAGGGAATTTTTCTGCGATCCAGTCACTTAGTAAATCAATAGTGAATTGTTCGCTCTCAAAATGCCCAATATCGGCGAGAATAATTTTTTTATCAGCGTCAAAAAACTGGTGATATTTAAAATCCGCCGTAATAAAAATATCTGCCTTTGCTCCGATGGCCTTAGGAAGTAGGAAACTTCCGCTGCCACCGCAAAGAGCAACATTCTTAATAGTTTCTTTATGGAGGGCGGTATGACGCACCACTTCACAAGTAAAATGATCTTTCACCAGTTTTAGAAAAGTTTTGGTTGGCAGGGCTTCCGGAAGTTCTCCGAGTAGTCCTGAACCCGAACCCTCGTCCTTATTTTTCAGCGGGTAAAGGTCGTAAGCGACCTCCTCATAGGGGTGAGCGGCATTCATTGCACTGATTACCGTAGCTACATTCCAAGCCCTAAGTATAACTTCTATTTTTATTTCTCTTTCAGTATGCCGTTGTCCACGTTTCCCAACAAATGGAAGACTATTTTCCCCTGCCCTGAAAGTTCCTTCTCCGGAGACACCAAAACTACATTCATCGTACCCTCCGATATGTCCGGCACCTGAAACGAAAAGTGCATTGCGCAAGGCATCGGCGTGTGTTTCGGGAACAAAAACCGAAAGTTTCAACAGTTGGTCTGCCTTGGGATCGAGTATTTTTCTGCTTATTAATCCTAATTTATCCGCCATTCGTTGGTTTACACCGTTGGACGCATTATCGAGATTGGTATGAATGGCATAGATCGCAATATCATTTTTGATAGCTTTTACAATTGCCCGTTCAATATATCCCCGACTGCTGAATTTTTTAAGGCCGGAAAAAATAATTGGATGGTGTGCAATGATAAGGTTACACCCTATGGCTATGGCCTCATCCACCACGTCTTCTGTGCTGTCTAAGCAAATCAAGGCTGAATTGATTTCACTGCTCAAATCTCCTGTAATCAGGCCGCAGTTGTCGTAATTTTCCTGTAGCGCGAGGGGGGCTTTTTGCTCAAGGTACTCTGTAATTTCCTTTAGAAGCATCTTTGCTGTTTAATTTGTAGCGGTCCAAATTACGAAATGAATCTGATTCAGTTGTTGCTACTGCCTTTTTCCCTTTTATATGCTGGGATCATTTTCCTGCGCAACTTCTTGTATGATAGTGGATGGCTGCGTTCAAGGCGCGGTTCTGTTCCGGCTTTGGTAGTGGGAAACCTCTCGGTAGGAGGAACCGGCAAGACTCCTTTTTCCGAGTACCTGATTCGGTTTGTAACGGGAAAAGGAATGAAGATAGCTTTTTTATCGCGTGGTTTTGGACGTTGCACCCGTGGTTACCTGCGTGGGAATAGTGGAGAAGATGCTTTTACTATCGGTGATGAGCCCGATCAAATTGCATCAAAATTTCCGGATATTCCGTTGGCCGTCTGCGAAGAAAGGTTGAGGGGTATTGAACTGCTTCATAAAGAAATTCCGGATTTGCAGTGGATTATCCTCGACGACGCTTTTCAGCATCGCCGGTTAAGGCCAGACTTTTCAGTACTTCTCACTGATTTTAGCCATCCTTGGTTCAGTGATCGTATGTTACCTTCTGGGACACTTCGCGACAATCGCCGTGAAAAAAGGCGGGCGAACGTGATTGTAGTAACCAAGTGCCCCGCAGACCTTTCTGCCGCGCAGAGAGAGTTTTTTCACAAGAGAATAAAGCCAACGGAAGACCAGCATATTTTTTTTACCGGACTTGAATATGGGCATCCACAGCCGGTCTGGGGAAATAGGCAATGGTCTGATAGCTCGGAGGTGCTCGGTTTTTGCGGAATTGCACGTTCCGAAACTTTTCATCAGTATCTTTTGGCTAACTATCAACTCAGAAAATTCAAATTTTTTCCCGATCATCATCCATATACTCCTAATGATCTCACTGCCTTGAGAAAGGATTTAGATAAATTTGCAGGGGGTCAAAAAGGACTGTTGACAACCGAAAAGGATGCTCGCAGGATTAGGAAAATGGAGGGATGGAGCGATCTTCCTGTCTTTTTTCTCCCCGTCCGTGTTCGCTTTTTACACGGAGAGAAAGAATTTCAGGAAATACTGATGAAAGCGCTGAATGAAAAATTAAATGGAAAACAGATACGATAAATATGAGCTGGTGGTA
>JADLBA010000210.1 GCA_020848015.1 Crocinitomicaceae bacterium
AAAAATGCGATGAGAATGCTTTGACCAGTGCCATTCTCAATTTTGACTCTGATAGAAATAAGTTCGATCCGCATACATTGCGGCAGTACGCCGTTAATCATTTCTCCCGAGAGGCGGTGGCATCGCGTTTTACAGAAGTATATTCCCAAGCTCTGAGAAATAAAAACGGTGGATGAATTACATTGCAGAAGAATACAAATAATAGTGTGCGCTCTTTTTTTTTCCAAATACTACCGTTCCTGTTGTGATAAATAAAAAAACTCTGGGAACTTTCCTGACCCGTGTAATTGTAATGGCGGGCACACTGGGAGTGGTATTGTTGAATACACAATACCTTGGTGTAAGCGGGCAGGGAACGGCTTCGCTGATCAACTTTGGCATTCTTTTAATACTTGCCGCAAGCAATTTCATTGGAGGTGGCGCACTTATCTATCTTGTTCCACGAATGAAAGAAGGAGATGCAGTATGGCCATCGCTGGTGTGGGCATTCATTTCTTCGCTGCTCTTTTATATCCTCTTTCGCCTTTTCCCTATTGTTCCGGAAGAATATATTCTGCACACTGTGCTGCTGGGTTTTCTCCAGTCAGTTTTCATTTTTATCCAGTATGTTTCGTTAGGTCGGGAACATATTCACAGATACAATTTCACCGTGATCATTCAATCTGTTTCCGGTGTAACTTCATTGTTTATTTTTTTCTTTTTTTGTGAATGGTATAGCTCTATGGCCTTTGTTTCTTCGCTATATCTCTCATTTTCACTTGCTGTTCTCTTTGCTATATACAGGGAAAGACAATACCTGCAGGCAGCTAATACATTGGAAATAAAAAAGCATACGGCGGAAATACTCCGTTTTGGAAAATATGCGCAGGGGGGCAACATTCTGCACCTGCTCAACCAGCGGATGAATTTTATTTTTTTAGAAAATATGCTCCCTGCCGGGAGGCTCTATACTGGTATGTACTCACTCGTACTGTATATTGCCGAAGGGATTTGGATACTGAGCAAGAGCTTATCGCTCGTCCAATATACGCGCATTGCCAATAGTAATAATGAGAGCGAACACAGGCAACTGACCACAAGATACCTGCGGCTTTCGCTCATTGCGGTCATTTTATGTTGTGCTGTGCTGGTTATGATACCCGATGACTTTTACAGGGTTATTTTTGGAAGCGATGTCATCGGACTGCAACAGGCAGTGTGGTGGATGACCCCCGGTATCATTGCCAATGGGGCATCAATCATTTATGCTCACTACTTTTCAGGGCGGGGGCTACACCGACATAACGCCATCGCCTCTGCATTGGGACTTATTGCAGGAGTAATCACCGCCTTTTTTTTCATCCCGATGTTAAAGGTTTCCGGCGCAGCTATTGCTATTTCTTCTGCACTGATCGTGCAAATGATCTATTTTTTTACAAAATACAAAGACCGGAGATCAGGTCAGCGAAAGTGATCGAAGGTATTGATGCCTACTGTGCGAGCCGCAACAAAACCCTCGGCAAATAAAAAGCCTGCGGGACGACCAAAATCCATCGCACGTGCTTGAAGAAAACGAAAAAAATTTTCACCAGAGATCGGCGTTTCAGGCTCCTGAGAAAAGGGATCAAAAAACTGGCTTGAATATGCTTTCAGCGCTTCAATCTTTTTTTCCCAGTAAGGAGTAATATCAAAAACGAAATCTGGCCGGTTGTAATAATCCTGAACGTAATGAAACAATGCACTCGGCACCCAGACTTCCTGCCCAGTTTCAATTTTTCGCAAACCACTGTAAAAGCAAGCATCGGCTATCAGCCCTGCTGCCCGTCCATGATCGGGGTGCCGGTCGTGCAATGCGTTCGCCAATACAATGTCCGGACGATAAAACCTCAATTTTCCTATCAGTTTCCGAATTGCATCTTCATTTCGGGCAAAAAAACCATCGGCGAAAAAGAGATTTTCCCTCGCATGAATACCCAGAATCTGTGAAGCTTTTTCGGCCTCTTTCAGCCGCAGTTCACCACTTCCCCTGCTCCCTAACTCACCGCTGGTGAGATCGAGTATTCCCACTTTCTTCCCTTGAGCAACACAACTCAGAATGGTTCCTCCTGCACTGATTTCTGCATCATCGGGATGAGCACCTATGACCAGTATATCAAGTTTCATTTAGTCGAAAATTTTTACAAATGTAGCGGAGGCTACTGCCATGAACAGTGATTCGCTACAAAAGACTTTCGACCAATTAGCTGTTTTTGCCGATTAAATTAGATTATTATGATTTCCTTAACGTATCGTTCACAACATTATCAAGGAGTGGATTTGCAAGGGAAGCATACAAGGTTATTTTTGCCGGCGTTATGAAAATTTGCTACAAATCGCTCTTGTTGCTCATTGCTCCGGCGTTAATCTGCCTGTCTGTAAAGGGACAGGTAGAATCCGCTATTGAGTTGATGAATGATACGGGAGTATGGGCAAGTTCCCCTGCGCATATTGGGGGTGCAGAAGAAGAGGAAGAAGACGATGCTGCACTTTTCAACGAAAAGGCAATAGACCTTGGGTTGTGGACCATTGCAGATTCTGTTGCGCTGATACCTGCTTTTGACACCTATTGCAACTGGGACACACGCAACCTTTTCCATATTAAGTCAGCAAAAGAGAACATTGGCTGCGGCCAGCATTTTACATTGTGTCGTGAATCCTGCGATTTTGTTTATCCCGTTCAGGGACAGATCACTTCTTTTTTTGGTCCTCGCTGGGGGCGGATACACTATGGGCTTGACATTGATCTTGAGACCGGAGACCCCGTAAGCGCGGCATTTGAAGGTATGGTGCGTATTTCACAGTACCACGCTTCCTATGGAAACGTGGTAGTAATTCGGCACAACAGCGGGCTTGAGACCGTCTATGCGCATCTTTCGCAGCGCGAAGTGGTGCCTGGCGACTATGTGCAGGCGGGTGATGTAGTCGGCTTGGGAGGAAATACAGGGCGATCATTCGGCAGCCACCTTCACTTTGAAGTTCGTTATCTCGGTGATGCTGTT
>JADLBA010000211.1 GCA_020848015.1 Crocinitomicaceae bacterium
GCGAATCGTCGCACAACTCAAGGAAAGGAATATCGGCATCCTCATCACCGACCACAATGTACAGGAAACTCTCTCCATTACCGATCGAGCCTATCTCCTGTACGATGGAAGCATACTCAAATCGGGTACGGCAGAAGAACTTGCCGCCGATGAACAGGTGCGAAAAGTATATCTGGGACAGAATTTTATTTTGAAAAAACAGCGAATCAATTCTTAACGATCATTTTTGACACTCCTCCGCAGTTCACAATATAGGTTCCCTGCGCAAGTCCTTCTGTCAAAACAGTTTCCGTCGTCCCTGCTGAGTGGTGCAAATACGGAAGTTGCAATATCACTTTACCTATAACATCATAAATCTTTATTGAACCATTCCAGTCCGATGAATGGATGATATAAAATCTTTCCGGTACCGGATTGGGGTAAATTGAAAATGTTTTCTGCTCTTCTTTTCCAATACCTGCCGACTCACTGTTATTGGCATTAAACGTAGGTAGCATTATCTTGAATGCTCCATCGCCATTAGGATAACGTGCATACGAATTATCCGCCTCTAACGCCGGCACAAAAATAAGATCAACCGCCTCCAATAATGAATTGCTAAGAGTAACGGTTTCTCCTCCTTCTGACGGCAACTTAAAATTACAATGATCCATCCCTTCGTTTTGCTCCCCATCACACCAGATAATAAAATATTCGTCAGGAGACAGAGTTACTGCCGGTAATTGCCACTTTGCGGGGTTATCATCTTCGTCGCTCAGATAATATCCGGAAAGGTCAATGGTAAAACCTGATGCATTGTACAATTCTATCCAGTCGCTGTAATCTCCCGCCTGGTCAGTACTTGTAGAATTATTCCTGCCCTGTACTTCATTGATCACCAGTTCACCTGTTGAACCAATGCGATAGAATTCATGCTCTGCACGTGGGGGTGAAAAAATTCCAGCTTCTCCATTTTCAGCATAAATGAAATATTGCAAACCACCCATCGGCAGAAGAAGGCTGATGCTGTATAATCCGTCGTTTGCTGCGCCATCGTTGTGCATCCCGTCATCCAGCATCTCTGTATGAGTAAAATGTTCCCTTTGATTTTTTCTCCACCCGATCATGGCATAAGTAGCATCTGAAAGGTTGACTGTAATATTAATGGTTTGATCCGGCACCCCGCTCTGGGGGGCTTCAATAGAGTGGATCACCGGTGGCGAGGCGGTAAACTCGCTGTTTGACATCATGAAAATCTTGCGCGATTCCATTAACGAAGTAATCCCGATCACGCTGCTCATTGCTCCACCACCAGTATTAACAGTACCGTTGATATTGGTAATAAAATCTGAGTAGGAATAAAAATCATTGGGGTCTTCCTCTACTAAATCATCAACTACCTCTTGCAACTCTAACGCTCTTTGACTGTAACGGTTATTCAGGAAGTTCTCTTCGAGCATTGTCCTGCAATGAGCCACATACATCCTGCGCAGCATCGGATTGGGAAGTACCTTGTTCAGCATAGGCCAGGTAGCAGCATTGCTGCGAAGAAATGGATCCATTTGCTGAAGTTGCGTATCCGTTGTGGTACCTCCGCCTCCATTAGACAGTTTGCGGAAGGCTCCCAAACTCTCATTGAGATCCCACACCACCGGATTCCACACACCAAAATCATCACGATAAACATAATAATTCTGAACGAATGGCCCGGTGTAACTGTCTAAGTTCACAAGTACATTATTGAAGGCTAACATCCAAATAAAACGATCTCGGTCAAGAAAGTCGTCAATGTTCAGAAAATTATTGATCACGTTGTAGGTTAGATCGCGAAGCTCTCCCCATCCATAGTCGCTCTGCATTTCGTAGTAATTGTAATAACACGCTGAATCAGTTCCAAGATATTGCAGCGAGCAGTTATTACTTGGAATACATCCCGGAGCCCCTCCACCTCCTCCATTCAGACCGGCGGGGTTACATTTTACAAGTGTATTGTCGTTATCACCGTAAAAGTGAGAATCAATGAACTCCGAATTGACCGACTCTGTGCTGACCATCAGCCCATAGTCAGCACCATTAATGGTAACCCATGCATAATTGCTGCGCGGAGCATCCATATAGTTTCTCAGTATTTCATAGCTGAGTACTTCTCTTACCCACGAAGGATCCTTTCGCCCATTGGCAAGCTTCAGAGTGTTAAAACCTTCATAGTCCTGATCAATTGTATAATCTAATTTTATGTTGAGTGGGTTCTTAGAGTTATTCGGATTGTAGGTGCTGTTACCCTTATATTTTACACCGGAACCCACAAATGTCTGCCCATTGATTACGACGGTCGCTGAAAGCCGCTGTTCATCACCGGCAGCATAGTACTGGTCGAGTAACTCATCCCAGTTGCTTTGAGAAAATGTAATGTCAATCGCTGTAACAGATAAAGGATCATAGAGCGCCTGCGACAATGCAGTTGCAGGAATAATAAGCAGGAACAAAACAATTCTGATGATACACATATTGTTCAGATCAATATGGTTTGACAAAAGATAATGACGGAAAGATAACATTTTGACTGTTACCAAACAAAACAGTTTAAACTATCTGAAAAAGATTATTCACCCGGTTCTACCCAGTCGCCATTGGCACGGATCAGCTCTATCAACTCTTCAACTGCATTTTCCGAAGAGATATTTTTTTTTACCACGTGCTTTTCTTTGTAAAGAGTCACTTTGCCGGGACCTGTGCCGACGTATCCGTAATCGGCATCTGCCATTTCGCCCGGCCCGTTTACGATGCACCCCATTATACCAATTTTTATTCCTTTCAGATGAGAGGTTCTGGAGCGAATATTTGCGGTAGTTTCCTGAAGATTGAACAACGTTCGACCGCAGCTCGGACACGATATATATTCCGTCTTTGATATCCTCGTTCGCGTAGCCTGCAAAATACCAAAAGCGGCAGAATTGACCCGTTGCAGCGGAATATGTGGGGCCGAAATAAATATCCCATCTCCAAGCCCATCAATCAGCAAAGCACCGCTATCGGTAGCGCTGAATAGAATAAACCGATCCTCTTCATTTTCCTTATAACTCCTTGAGATGATCACCGGCACATCACACCCCAAATTCATCAGGGTAAAAAACGCAGCGCGCTGTTCTGCCATCCCATGTATATGCGTCGTGCCAAGCACTAACACTGCGGTTTCATCACTCTGTATCTTTTCGATGAATACATCTGATAATTCATCGTAAGAGACACTGATAAAATTGATCTGTTGCGAAAGATCTTTTGAAGAAATAGAGAGGTAATTTTGAGCCGTGATCATCGGAAATGCCTGCGGATGCCCTTTGTATTGAAGCCATGCATCATAATCAAAAATGAGTCCGAGCGTTCCCGGTATATCAAAGTCAATTTCGTTCGAACCACAATACACATAATCACACGCCTGATCGCTGAGGTTCCACTTGTCAAGCGGCACTGAATAATGATAGCCTCCCGCAAATAGCGACGCAGCAGAAATTTTTTTCTTTTCGCTATAATCCAGCACAACACGGGGAACGTTTTTCCCTCCTACGTTGCCCGCAGCCTTTGTATGTCTCCGCGTGTATTCAAATGGATTTACAGGAGCGGAAACGGAACCAATGGGAGTTGAATTTTTTCTGTTAGAATACCGCTCAGCCAATATCCTCGCTACCGGAATCTCTGCTTCCGGTTCTTCAGTAAGTGAAACGCGGATTGTGTCGCCCAATCCATCTTCAAGCAAAGTCCCTATTCCAATCGCTGACTTTATTCTCCCGTCCTCACCATCTCCTGCTTCGGTAACACCAAGGTGCAGCGGGTAGCTCATCCCATTTTCCATCATAGTATGTACTAATAAGCGATATGCCTGCACCATCACCAGTACATTGGATGCCTTCATCGAAATGATGACATCGAAAAAATGGTTCTCCTCACAAATGCGCACAAATTCCATTGCACTCTCCACCATCCCCCGCGGAGTATCAC
>JADLBA010000212.1 GCA_020848015.1 Crocinitomicaceae bacterium
GCGTGTTGTACAGAAATCATACTCATAATGGTGTATGCAAAGTTGATTATACTTAAAAAGCCATATTATGACAAAAGTCATTTACAACAATGATTGATGGGTATTGCGGAGGACTCATCTAAAGAACAAATTATTCATGAATATAAAAAAGTGGCATTATACCATCGCTATTTTATTAATATCCCAATATTCGCACTCAAGAACCTGGATATTTCACTACATAGTGTATCACTTATTTCACTTCAAATATAATAACCAATTACAGGGGCAACTTTCCGGAATCAGGGAGCCGGTGTCTTAACACTGTCGCGCCTTTTTGGATTTATAACTCAAAGACAACGGTTAATGAAGAAAACAAAAGCATCCGCCGGGTTGAAAAATCCAGCAGGAATACTTAAAACATCCTTCACACAATGGATTAGATAAATGTATAGCGGCATTGAGGAGATAAAATTACAGAAGTCAGGCGAAGAATATTGTCGAGTTTGGAATTTAAAGTATAGATTTACTTCCACAATTACAATAGACACTCTATGAAAAAAATTATCTTGTATTCTTTGCTTGCAATGGGGGTGCACTCTCTGTCGGCTCAGCAAGTTATAGTCAGCCAAAAACCAACAGTTGCCCGGAGCACAACCTTTAAAAATCCCAACGAGATAAAACGGCAAGAAAAGCTAAGGCAGCCTAATGGAGTTTTTCCGCTGAAGGCCGTTGCACAAACCCTGACGGGTTCCGTTAGTTCCAAAGCGACGCGCAAGCAATCCTATCTTACTACCAAATAAACTATTTCCATAATAATGAAAACATTCTTTACGTGCCGACTACTACTTCTCCCTGCTTTCTTTCTTACATTATGTGGAAGTGATGCAGAAGCACAGTCATTTACTGAAGGTTTTGAAACTACCAACCCACTGACTGATTGGTATATCCGGAATAATAGCGATACTTTGCCCTCTGGCGGGAGTGCCCCGAATGACTGGTTTTTTGGTGAAACCGATGTATTTACTGCACATTCGGGGTCTTCTAACTCTTATATTGCGGCTAACTACCAGAGTTCAAACATCACCAACGGGCCTGCCACACTTAGCAACTGGTTATTTACCCCAGTTCGTACATTTTCAAACGGAGATGTAATAAGTTTTTTTACTCGAACTGTGTCAAGTCCAACCTCGTTCCCCGATCGCCTGGAACTTCGCCTCAGCACAGCGGGTGGCAGTATGAATGTAGGAACCACCTCTTCATCCGTAGGTGATTTCACAATGGTGCTGCTCACAGTAAATCCAAACCTTACCTCCAGCGGATATCCGGGAACATGGACACAGTACACCGCTACCATCAGCGGTCTTCCCTCTCCTGCTACAGGCCGTGCGGCATTTCGATATTATGTTACCAACGGTGGACCTAGTGGTGCCAATTCCAATTACATCGGGCTCGACAGCTACTCTTATACTTCTGTAGGAACACCTCCGGTAAACAATAACTGCGCGGGTGCTATTGCACTCACGCCCGGTAGTGAATGTACTCCCACCGATGGCAATGTCAATTTTGCCACTCAATCTTTACTGGCATGCGGGGAAGGAGATGCTAACGACGATGTTTGGTATAAGTTCACCGCAGCAACGACATCAGCTTATGTTACGGTTGATGGATCAACAAATTTTGATGCAACCTTTGAAGTTTTCTCAGGCGATTGTAATTCACCTACCTCCTTAGAATGTGTTGATGATAGTTTCACCGATGAGACGGAGACAAAGCTGATCAACAATCTCACGATTGGGCAAACCTATTACATAAGGGTATTTGATTGGTACAGCGGAGTTCCTGGCACAACGGGATTCACTATTTGCGTACAGAATTTTGTACAATGCGTTCTAACTGCTCCCGTCGGCTCCATTCCGGAAACTGAACAATGCGGGCAGGATATCAATGGCGGTTGTTTTATGGAAGTGCCTGCATATCAGACCCTGCTCTGTGGGCAGACCGTCGCCGGCACAGCTTGGGCAGACGGAGAAAATATAGATACTGACTGGTACAAGTTTTCTATTGTCACACCGGGAACAGTCACCTGGACAGCAACTGCGGAGTTTCCTTTTTCTCTTGTCTTGGTTGATATCACTGATTGCACTGACCCGATTGGACTGGCGGAAGTTTCTTCCATTGCTTGTCAGAATGCAACGGTGAGTTTTGACTTCACAACGCCTGGTACTTATGCAGCAGTTATTTTACCGAATGTTTTGGAAGATTACCCGTGTGGATCCAACAACGACTATTATGCAACACTCGCTCTGCCCACTACAACACCGGTGGTGTCGGCTGCAGGAACAACCACGATTTGTCAGGGGGCAAGCGTAACACTGAATGCCACAGGTAACGGGGCTTTTCAATGGTTCAATGGGGATAGTCAGGTAGGAAGTACTTCTTCTTCACATCCGGCCAATGCTACTGGAAGTTATACAGCGAAACTGATGAACGATAACGGTTGCCTCAGTCCCGCATCCAATGCAGTGCAGGTGACGGTGAATTCTTTAGATGATGCCACTTTTTCATACTCTTCCAATACTCTCTGCCTCAGCGGGGCGAACCCCACTCCTACTGCTGCCACGCCCGGCACCTATAGTTCAAGTCCGGGGGGACTCAATTTTGTAAGCGCTAGCACAGGTCAAATCAATCTTTCAACCAGTACACCCGGTACTTATTCAATAACACATATCACTACTGGTGCTTGTCCAAATACATCGGCTCCTGTCAGCGTAACACTGACCAATAGTCCTGTTGCCACCTTCACATATACAAGTGCGTCCTACTGTACAAGCGCTACAAATCCTGCGGTTCAATTTGCGCCCGAGGCAACGGCAGGCACCTTCAGCTCAACTCCGAACGGGCTTTCGCTCAACAGTACAGATGGAACCATCAATCTTGCGGCAAGTACACCTGGCAGTTATACTGTAACCAATAATATCGCCGCATCGGGATCGTGCCCTTCAGCGAATGCCACATTTGCTGTAACGGTTGTTGCACAACCTACCGCAGTAGTAAGTGGTGGTGGCAATATCTGCAATTCTCCCGGTGAAACCGGAAATGCAACAGTTGTGATCACTCTTACAGGAAGTGCTCCGTTCAGCTTCACCTACACCGATGGAACCACTCCTGTTTCTATCACTAATCACAATAGCACGACTTACACGATTGAGGCGACTTCAGCAGGAACTTATACAGTAAGCACTGTTTCCGATGCGAACTGCAGCGGCACAGGCAGTGGATCAGCGAGCGTGGAGGTTTACAATGCTCCGGTAGTTACGTTCGACGCAATTCCTCCATTTTGTAGCAATAGTAGTCCGGTAACATTAACTCAGGGGGCACCTGCGGGCGGCACCTATTCGGGAAGCGGAGTATCAAACAATTCGTTCAATCCGGCCAATGCCCTATCCGGAACGGTTATTACTTATACTTACACTGATAATAACGGTTGCACTGGAAGTGCAAGTTCAACAGTCAGCTTCTCCGACGCGCCGGTAGTCACACTTAGCGCATTTGAGGATATGTGCCTCACTGACCCGGTTATCGTTCTTTCCGGCGGCTCACCTTCTGGAGGAACTTATAGTGGTACAGCGGTAACAGGTGGAAATTTTACTCCTGCTAATGCGGGGACAGGTACGCATACCATCACTTATACCTATACGAATAATGAAAGTTGTACTGCATCAGCAACGCAGAGCCTCACAGTAGAAGTTTGTCAGGGTATATCAGAAAACGGCCACATTATTAACTACGTCACCTATCCAAATCCAGCCAGAGAAAGCGTTTATGTCTCGTTCGAAACACAGAAGCCGGCACCCGCTCGCATCTTGCTGACATCCTTGGAAGGCAAAACAGTATTTTCACAGTTTATTGCTCCCACCGCCTCTTTCCTTCAGGAAATTAATATTGCCGAACTAACAAGCGGTATGTACTTTATTGAAATACGCACAGTCGAAGGTTCAGCAGTAAGCAAACTGATTGTAGAATAAAAGGACATTGATCAATTATAAAAAGTACCTCTCTCTATGGGAGGTATTTTTTTTGTGCAGGACTTATCAATCTGAAAGGGCTATTCGGATTTTCTGAACAAGAAGAAAAAAGAGCGGGGCTTGTCGCACCCGCTCATCACATTTGCTCTATTTTGTGTCACCGTAGGGAGTCGAACCCCAAACCTTCGCATCCGTAGTGCGATGCTCTATCCAGTTGAGCTACGGTGACTTTTGTTAAACCCTGATCAAATGCGGGTGCAAATGTAACAGACTTTTCGACACGGTCAAGAAAAAACCAATAGCATCCGAAAGTGGCCGTCCACCGTGTATTTACAATCGTTTATAGTGTAAAACTCGCCTGCAGCCACTTGTTCCATGCCTTTGTTTCTTCACTGATAAGGATGATCTTATCGCGTGACATTCCAAAGCTGATATCAAACGTGTATTTATCCTTGATAAAGAATTCGAATCCCGGGGCGAGATAAAAACCAAAGCCAATATCGGTTCTCGGTTGGTATGGCAGTAACTGGTATGGATTGGAGGCACCGACAAACAGGTCATAAGTGCGTTCGGCCACAAAGATTTGGTTTCTCTCCACCTTGGTGCCGAGCATACTTCCTCCCAGTTGCAGATAGAAATTGGTGATCGGATTGATTTCCCAACCCTGACGATAACCGAGATTGAAATTGAATCGCTGTTCATTGCCGGTAATGTTGAACAGGCGGATGTCCTGTTGAGCATTCTGTTGTGCACCTGTACCAATACACCGCAGGGTGAATTGCGATGCTGCTTTCAATTTCATAGAGTTGACATTAAAAACAAGTGCGGCATAACGGGTAAAATTGTATTTTACCTGAAGCCCTACCATGAAAGAAGGATTATACTTCATATTCAGTGGTGATGAGTCATAAGGAACCTCAAACGAAGCGGCATTGTAATAGCCGGTGATATAACTGAACTCCTGCTGAGTCAATACCGGTTGTGACAAGCGCTCATAAATACTATATCCTAACACTCCATTGGGATTATCAGGGAAATTTTGAATACCATCACCGTTGTAAAAATTACCGGTTTTCGCTGATCCGATATAGCTGCCAATGTTCAATCCGAACGAGAATCCCCTGAATTCGTCCTCCTCCTCCTCTTCTTCCTCTTCGGGATCGGTACCGGAAGTATAAGCGGTTGGTGATGAACTATGCCGCAGCGGAAGCTGAGCCAATAAGGACGGGAAGGAAACCAGTATCAGCCCCGCAAGAACAAAGAGAATTTTTTTCACCTCAGAAATTCGTTTCGTCAAAAATAGAAACGAAATTGCACTACTGTTCAGCACAGGGTAAAAATCCAATGAAGCAGACACAGGTTCAGCACAGTTATTCCTTTTCTTTCCACACTTGGCAATGGGCTTTGGAATATTTTAATTTAAAAAAAGTGTGAAAAAAATTCACTGCTTATGCTTTTCGCTATCACGGATATAGAAACAACCGGTAGTTACGCATCGGGAAACAGCATCACAGAAATAGCGATCTGTCTTCACGACGGACACAATGTATTGCATTCATTCAGCTCTCTCGTCAATCCGGGCATTCCTGTTCCACGCTTTATCAGCACATTGACGGGCATTACCGACGAGATGCTAAGGGATGCTCCTGCATTTTCTGAAATCGCCTGTGAGGTTTACCGCTTGTTGTCTGATGCAGTATTTGTAGCGCACAATGTCAACTTCGATCATTCATTTATCAAAGCGGAATTGGAAACATTGGGCTACCGATGGCGCCCCAAAAAATTATGTACGGCACGCTTTGCTCGCAAGGCATTTCCGGGATTGCGAAGTTATGGGCTTGCCCATCTCTGCCGGGAGCTGAACATTGTAAACCGCTCTCCACACCGTGCTCTTGGTGATACACTCGCAACAGTAGAGTTGTTTGAAAGATCGCTGCAAACTGCAGGTGAAGAGATGCTAATGCAGATGATCTCACAGAGAAACAGCGATGCCTTTCTCCCCAACCATATCAGCGAAGACGAATACCACTCCCTCCCGGAAAAAGTGGGGGTGTATTATTTTTATGACAACAGGGGAAAACCAATTTATATCGGTAAAGCTGTCAATATAAAAAAACGAGTTCACAGTCACTTTCGCGATGCTCAGGGAAATAAAAGACTACAGGATTTTTTGAGAGAAATTCACCGAATTGATTTTCATCTTACAGGTAATGAACTGATTGCTTTGCTGATGGAAGATGCAGAGATTCGCAAATACTGGCCCCGATATAACAGCGCACAAAAGAAAAAAGCGAACAAATTTTCGGTCTTCGAATATATTGATCAAAGAGGGTACTTACGATTAGGAATCAACAAGGTGTCCACTTCCATTTCACCGGTAAAAACTTTTACATCCATTCATATTGCACAGCGATGGGTAAAAAAACTTGGTGAAGAAAATTCTATTGATATGCGACTGCTTGGATTTCCTGGAACCAGCGATGATATGCTCCCTGCGAAGGAAGTACACAATGAGCTTTTGGCAAATGTCTTGAGTTCATATAAAACAGGAGCTGGAAATTTTATCTTTTATTCGACAGGACGTAAAGAGGGTGAATATGCATTTGTACTTGTAAAAGAGGGGGAACTCAGGGGGTTTGGATATATCCCCGGCGAAGTACAGATAAGCAGTCCGGATATTCTTGAAAACTGGCTGCAGCGGGTACCACCGTCAGAAACGAATACATCGGTGATGCGGAGTTTTATTGAAAATCCGCGCAATCTGCGATTGATAAAGTTTTGAGGGCCCCTTGATACAGATTTTCCGGCGAAAAGAAATGACATACAGATACGGCTGAAAAATATAATGCATTTGTACACATCTGTCCAAAACGTTCTTGAACTAAGGTAAAAAAATGGAGTTGGTTCGGACGAATCCGGTATGTTTGAGTTGCCCCACAAAAACAAACCAACTCAGGGATGAATATCACACTTTTCGCACAGATTTTCCAAAGAATTAGGAAGGATTCATTCAATAAAATTGTCGAACCCCATCAGGCAAATAA
>JADLBA010000213.1 GCA_020848015.1 Crocinitomicaceae bacterium
ATCATAGAGTGAACCTTGTTACCACCCTTTTTTCCTGAGTCATCAAGCTTATTCCGACCCACCCCTCGCAGTACAGCACTGAACAGCCTGATAGTGGTGCTGTCTATTATTTTCAAATTGCGGATACTCAGCCCTTTTAACCAGCTGTCCGATAAATTTTTTACCTTCGTCCATGTTACTTGATGATTTTGTTACCACCAAAGCAACAATAATAGGGATAGATCCTCGGGTCTATCCTTTACATTTTTTTTTAGTCGGACAACAATGATTTTTATAGTTTTATTGAAGGAATATTTCTAACGTGGAAAAGAGAAATTGCTCCTGAAAATTTATTACAGCACAATAAAAAGCAAAGAATAATGAATTCCGTTTCCTACTTTAGATTGTTGGTAGATTACGATCACTGGGCCACGCTCAGGGTGGTTAATACCGTTTTATCACTAGGCGAAATACCTCCGAAAGCAGAGGTGCTGATAAATCACCTCACAGCAGCGGGGCACCATTGGTATTGTCGGATCATCGGTGAATCGCCAAAGATGGAAATCTGGGATAAAAATATTTCTCCGGATACATGGAGAGAACAGATTGACTCACTTCATGATGCTTGGGCAGAGTTGCTCGAAAGGGAAGGAGAGTTGAACCGCCGGTTCACCTATAAAAACTCCCGTGGACACGAATTCACCAATACACTTTGGGAAGTATTGACTCATTTGACATTGCACAGCCAGTATCACAGGGGGCAAATCATTACTACCATCAGGCCATTCGTTGATCAGGCACCGGCCACCGACATGATCGTTTATTTACGCGAGTCTTCCGCCTCCATGTAGCGATGTTAAAATTATATTGATAAGATGGATGTATTCTATCATCTGCTTTTAGCGCCGTTATAGCTATGTTTGTTTTGGAGTTACCTGAAAATCCGATAACAGAGTAGGGGGCAGTGGCCGAAAAGTCGCAGAGTAGGCAATATCTAAACCTTAAATTTTATGGATGAAAGATCAGTTGCCGGCTTTGCTGCATTAGGAGCCGGTTTTGTACTTGTTGCATTCGTATTGTCGCTATTCTACATTATCTGTTCATGGAGAATTTATACGAAAGCCGGACAACCCGGATGGACCGTTCTCATTCCCATCTACAACCTTATTGTTTATTTCAGGATCATTCGCCGTCCGGGGTGGTGGATACTCCTGTATCTGTTGCCGATGGTTGTTAGTTTTACCATCATTGCATCCTTAGCGGTGGCTATTGAGAACGGAACAACTGAAGGTCTGAGTATTGCTGCGGGTGTCGGGCTGCTTTTTTCGCTGGTGATGCTCGCGCTTTTTATTATTTCCATCATAGATACACACCGGCTCTCGCTGAGTTTTGGAAAAGATGCAGGGTTTACCGTTGGACTGATACTGCTGGGTTTTATTTTCATTCCGATCCTCGCGTTCAGCGATGCCCGATACACTTGGGGTAAACAAGAGGTGAGAGACAATTCACCGCTCGATCAGAATTTATAACAGAAATGATTGCGAAAGCGCGAATGGAATTTTTTTTTCGCTCTTCACCCGGACTGATGTATAACAGGGATTATTCACCGGTTCTTTTATGAAGCCTCTCTAAGAATAGAAATTATTTTTGATACCACGGCCTCCGGTATTCTATTTTCCCGGTGAATAGTACATTTGTGCGGTTATGTCAATGATCCGTATTGTATTAAAGCCAGGAAAGGAACAGTCGGTTCGCCGCTTCCACCCGTGGATATTTTCAGGAGCTATCAAGGGAATGGATGGATTGCCGGCTAACGGTGAAATAGTAGAAGTGTATTCCTCTGCTGCTGAAAAACTCGGAACTGGGCACTATGCGGAAGGTTCTATCAGCGTCAGGCTTTTCGCATTTGGTACCGAAGCTATTGATGAAAAATTCTGGTATTCGAAAATCGCAGCGGCGTTTGAATTGCGCCGCAAATCAGGGCTGACGGACAATCCCGACAACACTATTTACAGGTTAATCAATGCGGAGGGCGACGGATTGCCCGGGCTGATTATTGACATATACGGCGAAACAGCCGTACTGCAGACCCACGACAGAGGGATGCATTCCCTGAGGTTTATTTTTACCGAAGCGCTGAAAGAAATCTATGGGGCGAAACTCAAAGCCGTTTTTGACAAGAGCAGCGAAAAACTCTTAAAAATGGGTGTTGAAACTAAAAACTCTTACCTCTTTGGAAAACAAGAGAGCCGTATCTGCAAAGAAAACGGGCTGATGTTCGAGATAGATTGGGAAACCGGACAAAAGACCGGCTTTTTTATTGACCAGCGCGACAACAGGAAATTACTCGGCGTTTATTCAAAAGGAAAAAAAGTGCTCAATACCTTCTGCTATACCGGAGGGTTTTCTGCCTATGCATTGTACGCAGGAGCATCGCTGGTTCACAGCCTCGACAGCAGCCGCAGGGCATTGGAGCTCACCGGAGATATGGTGCGGCTGAATAATTTTGACGATCAAAGACACAACTGTATCAAAGCAGATGCGGTGGAATACCTGAAGAATCTCGATATAGATTATGATATCATTGTACTCGATCCCCCGGCATTTGCAAAACACCTCAGTGCGCGACACAAAGCAGTACAAGGTTACCGGAAGATCAACGAAGCCGCATTGCGGCAGATAAAAAAAGGCGGAATTATTTTCACCTTTTCCTGTTCACAGGCAGTGGACAAAAACCTGTTCAACAGCACTGTGCTGGCTGCCGCCATTGCTGCCCGTCGCAAGGTAAGAGTGCTGCACCAATTGCATCATCCTTGCGATCACCCCATCAGCATTTTTCACCCCGAAGGAGAATACCTGAAAGGCTTGGTACTCGAAGTGGAGTGATCGGTAGTCGCGTTGGCTTGCGGGACTTTGGCAATGTGCCTACAAACATCTCCTTTTTCCAAAACAGGAGATAAAAAATGAAAACTTCAGGAAACATATTCTCCGCCGGAAACAAACCACTCAACGAAAAACCCATAATAGAAAAACCGGGATAGATGACACGGTTCCGTGCAACACCGGTTTCATCGTGCGTCGTTCCGACGCGACGAAACCTTATCTGTTAGGTGCTGGGCTTTGTCATTCTTGATATACAAGTTCCAATTGTCCAACCGATATTTGTTTATTTTGTTTTTTGTCGCTAATATATTCGTTGATACAATTCGCAACATACTCGCCAAGCTTAACAGGGACTGCATTTCCTATAATTTGCTCAAGATCTGTTTTACTGCCGTTAAAAATAAAGTCTTTGGGAAAGGTTTGTATTAAACTTCTTTCCTTTGTTGTTAACGGTCTTACTTTCCCGGAAATTTCTACTGGGTCGCCTTCGTGTCTTGGATAGCCTTTTGGAATTGGTCGGTTTACTCCTCGAATTGTAGGGCTGGGCTCGTAAATACTAAAAACTCCACGCCTTGCATAACTTCTTGGGTGTCGGTAATAATACTCGACTCCCAATGATTTACCAAAATAGTCAAACAAGGTCATTGGTTTGCTTGATAAGTTTTTGGAGAAATATGGATTTAGAAAACCGTCAGTCGAATGTTTATGTCCTACCAAGAAGAAACGTTTTCGTGCTTGCGGAATGCCACAAAAACTTGCGTCTAAAACTTGATAAGAAATACCATAACCTGCTTTTTTAAAAATTTTCAATGCGGCTTTTAAAATATGACTTTTTGTAATTCGTTCGACATTTTCCATTACGAACCATTCGGGTTTTGCAGACGCTACAATATTTGCATAAGAAATTGTTAAGTCTGCTCGACCCATTGTTTCATCTCGTTTCCCCGCGCTTGAAAAATCTTGACAAGGCGGACCACCAATAATCATTTTCGGTTTTAAACTTTTGACAAATTCAAGTCCTTCATCACTACCTAAATCAGTATCGTAAATTGGATGATTAAAATTGTCTCTGTAAACTTTAACTGCCGGTCCCCATTTATCAAACGCAGCCAATATTTCAAAACCGGCATTTTGAAAACCAAGCGATAAACCGCCACAACCTGAAAATAAATCTACTGTTTCCATTATGTGAATAGTTCAGGTGAGTTATATATAATTGCATCAAATCGTCTTTCAGGACTTAACAGATTCTGGCCGCCACCAAGAATAATCTTCTTGATGTCCTTCTTTTCAATTCTTGGTTTGGTTAATTCTGGACACGTCATATACTTTTGTGTAACACGTCCACTAACAGCAAAGGCTTTATCGTTTTTGTGTTGTAGGAAAGTTCGTCTATGATTTTGTGATGATTTATTTGCCCTTGTTTCGAAAAATCATAAAGCATTTTGAACAACCAAATAATTGTTCTGATCTGTCTTGTTATTCTATTGTTTTCGGAAAGTTCGCCTCGTGCAACATCAACAAAAAGTTGTGTGAAAGCAAAATTGCTCCATACAAAAACATCTAAGCAGTTGTCTGAAAGTTTTGGTGATTTACCATTTGTTTTCCATATCGGTTGTAACAAAATTGGCTCTTGTTTTTCAAAAACAGAAAGAACAATTTTGTCAATAGCGGAAATTATATCAGGAATGTAAGTCCAAACGGAAGTTCCATTTGTCCAATCTTTTATTTTGTCAAACTTGTTTCCGAATAATTGAAGAAGTTGTTTTTGATTGCTTTTAAAATTTTCAGCAATACTGCAAGCCAAATAAACAATCGTGTCGGGTCTGATTACAATTTCGCACCCGTAACTTTCTTTGCTTAAATGACAAGTTGAATTGTCGGGTAAAGCAGTTAGCTTTACTTCAATCGGTCGCAAAACTTGTCCATTGCTCCTTGATTGAGTAACCAAATCTACCCTTGGTAAAGTGCCGATAACTAACTGTTGATATGGTGTGTATTGACGTTCAAACGAGAAAAATAAATCGTCAGAAGCTGGCTTAATTCCATATAGTTTTTCAGCCGAAATTTTACCGTGTTTAACTTTAAGTTTCTTGTCAAGAAATATATAAACGTTGTCTAAGTTCTTTGAAGCAAGAAAATTTGTCAAACCCGCAGGAAATGAAGAGTTAAATTGATTCTTGCCCCAAGTGTCCCCTTGGGTAAAGTCCCTATTTGAATATTTTACTCCGTAAAGTCCGGGTTTTTGATTTGCCACTCTCCTCTCCAATTTAATTTCAAATTTACTCAAATTGTTCATTTTTCGCTCCGAAAACTAGTTTAAGTTGTCAATGAGTTACTGTCGTTAGTGTCGTTTTTAGGATTACACTTAACCGTATCATTTAAACAAGACTTCCTGATTTTCGACTGGCTATATGTCTCACCGACTTTTTTATATTTTTGATATATAGCTGAATATATTCAGCTTATGAAATTTGCTTTTCTAAAATACGTGGCATTAAAAAATATTTATAATTTTTGATGCCACGTGTTTTTGTCAAATTTTCTGCTTTGGTACACCGCTTTTGTCGGAGAAAAAAAAGGAAATAGGGTACTTTTAGAGTTGCTCATTTTGCGTAAATGGAGTTTTACACAATGAAATAAAGGTGTCAGACAGTTGTTTTTGCGGGCTTTGCGGGGAATTTTATTATGCTTGAGACGAGGCCTCGCGGCCAGAGCAAATCAGAAAATGAAAAAGTAGTCGCGTGCTGAGTCTGATAAAAAAAATTTGTGCAATAAACGCTCTGTGAACGATGCGTAAATCTTACACTGATAAGGAGACAATCGCAAAGTAAGATCAGAGTCCGGGCATCACGATCCGCATCCGGTCGTCCAAAGCAAGTTCGCCGGTATCAATTTTCCAGCGCACATAACCGATCAGTTGTTCGCGGTTGAATTGCGGCAGTATTACAGGGAGTTGTTCGAGTGAAACCGAACCTTTGATGGCGAGTTCCATTAGCGCTTCGTTCATGCGCTCGGCATCTGCAGGGAGAAAACCCCGCTCCCGCGTTGACCGGCATATATCGCACTGGCCGCAGGGATTGTTTTTTTTTTCACCAAAATATTCGAGCAACATCAGGTTGCGGCAGCGCTTTTTTTCGAGGTATCGCCGCATTGTTTTCATGCGTTCCGTTTCGATTTTTTTTCTCTCCTCATAGACCTCCGGCGGAATGGTCATGTTTCCTTGCCTGATGCGGGCAGTCAGCATCGTTACCTGTGGCTGCTCCTGCTGTTCTTCATAGCCCGCAATACCCTGTATCCTGAGCAGTTTTAATTTCTCTTTTACCTCCTGCACATTTATGTGGAGGCTGGTGGCAATATCTTTTTCTTTGATGGCTACGTACTGATCAAACAATCCGCCGTACATACGAAGGAGGGTTTTTATTATCGGGTCGAGCGACGGATTGCCGACCTGAAAACTGTAAAGTTCCTGCTTATTGACATTAAAAGATAACCGCGATGGCATCCATACGGCCTCGTTCAATGACAGGTAGCCAGATAATTCAAGCAGCCGAATAGCATAGATGACCTCGATATATCGGAAATTATTTTTTGTGCAAAAGGCGGTGATATCCACCGGATAGATCGTGTCTTTTCCCGCTCCGATTGCCAATTGGAAATGGTCGCACAAGGCGGTGTAAACCTTTTCAATGAACCCTTTGTCGGGATACTTCTGCCGGAGTTGCTCACTTAGCCGTTCGATATCAGAAATATGCCAGAGCAATACAGCATAAGCCTGTTTGCCATCTCTTCCTGCTCTTCCCGCTTCCTGAAAATACGACTCAGGATTGGGAGGCACATCGGCATGAACGACGAATCGTACATCGGGTTTATCTATCCCCATACCAAAGGCATTGGTGGCACAGATAATCCTCGTTTCGTTTTTCATCCATGCCTTGTAGGCTTTATCGCGTTCTTCTGTCGAAAGTCCTGCATGATAGTATCCGCTGCTGATCTTTTTACGGCGCAGCAGTTCTGCAACTTCTTTAGTCCGCAACCGAGTGCCACAGTAAACAATACCCGAACCCTTCAGCCGCGAGCATATATCGAGCATTCGAGCTTCTTTGTTTTCTTCCTCCACAACAATATAAGCGAGATTGGTACGGCTGAATCCGGAAGCAATCACGTGGGGTTTGGAAAACAGCAGTTTTTCCTGAATATCTTTCACAACCGCCGGCGTAGCAGTAGCCGTCAATGCAAGCACGGGAACGCCGGGTTTAAATTCGCGGATAGCGGCAATGTCTAAATAGGGCGGGCGAAAGTCATAGCCCCATTGTGAAATGCAATGAGCCTCATCCACAGCAATCATAGAGACCTTCATTTTTTTAAACCGCTGAATGAAGAGGTCGCTTTTCAGACGCTCGGGAGAAACGTATAAAAACTTTACCTGTCCATAAACACAATTGTCTAATACCCTGTCTATTTCTTTCACGCTCATAGCACTGCTGACGGAATGGGCAATGATTCCCCTTTTGCGCAGGTTATTCACCTGGTCGCTCATCAGTGCGAGCAGCGGCGAAACGACAATGCAAATTCCCTCGAGCAGAAGTGCGGGAACTTGAAAGCAAACCGACTTTCCGCCACCGGTGGGGAGCAGCGCCAGAGTATCGTTGCCCGATAATATGGCAAGCACAATCTCCTCCTGGTGGGGGCGAAAATGATCGTATCCCCAGTAACGTTTCAGTATCTCACGCGGCGTACTCACAGTGTTCAAAATTCGCAAAAGCCCGCCGAACTATAACATACTTTTTATACAGGTCCTGTTCACCCGCTTTTTCCGGATTCGCTCCCGCTTATTCATTCTCCCTATCTTGCCGAAAAAATGGAGCACATGAGACAACGAATCGTAGCCGGAAACTGGAAGATGAACAAAACCTTAGACGAGGCGATGGAACTGGCTATTGACCTGCAGGAAAGGCAGGATGATTTTCCGCCAGAAGTCACTGTGATTCTCGCTCCACCTTCCCTTTACCTGTTGGGATTAGAAATGATTGAAGAGCCTTGTTTTCTCATGGCAGCGCAAAACTGCAGTCATCACCAGTACGGTGCTTTTACCGGTGAAATATCGGCGGCTATGCTGCAGGCCATGCGAATAAAATATTGCATCATTGGCCACAGCGAGCGGCGAGAGTATTTCCATGAAACCGATGAACTGATTGCAAAAAAAATAGATGCCTGTCTGTTAGACAACATCGCACCGATTTTTTGTTGCGGAGAAAAAAAGGAAGAGAGAGTGGCAAAAAAACATTTTGTCACGGTGATGCATCAATTGGAAAAATCGCTTTTTCATCTTCGCCCTGAACAAATGGTAAAAATGATCATAGCCTATGAGCCTGTCTGGGCCATCGGTACAGGTCTTACCGCCAGCACGGATGAAGCTCAGGAAATGCACGCCTTTATTCGCAAGACACTTGCCGGCCATTTTGGAGAAACCATTGCTGAAAAAATACCTATTCTATACGGAGGAAGTGTAAGCCCTACCAACAGTGCTGCTCTTTTTGCCTGCCCCGATGTAGATGGAGGCTTAGTAGGCGGTGCTTCGCTGAAAGCGCGCGATTTCATTTCTATTATAAAATCTGCAGGTATTCAATGAACTATTTTGAGGTGACATTTCAACTCGATCCTTTGTATCCCGCACGCGATGTTTTAGTTGCCCAACTCGCAGAACGCGGCTTTGAAAGTTTTGTAGAAACCGGCGACGGATTAAAAGCCTATATCGCCGAAAATGAATACCACCCCGAAGCGCTTGATCGCCTTGCAATGGAATCTATCGAAGGCGAGCACAGAATACTTCAAGTTGAGTTGATACAGGATCAGAATTGGAATGCTGAGTGGGAAAAAAACTTCGATCCGATCGTCGTCAATGATGACTGCATAGTGCGCGCTCCTTTTCATTCCATAGAAAAAAAATATGAATACGATATTATTATCGAACCGAAAATGTCGTTTGGCACCGGTCATCATGCAACCACCTGGCTAATGATGCGGGAGATGTTCCATGTTTCGCTTCATGCGAAGGATGTACTCGACATGGGGTGTGGCACCGCCGTGCTGTCCATCCTTGCAGAAAAAAGGGGAGCGAAATCGGTGCTCGGCATTGACATTGACCAGTGGGCTTACGAAAATGCATTGGAAAATATCGAAAGGAATAACTGTCAGAAAATTGAATGTCTGCAAGGTGGTGCAGAACTTCTCGGCAAAAAAAAGTTTGACCTCGGTCTGGCCAATATCAACCGGAATATTCTGTTGAAAGATGCTCCGGCTTTGTCGAAGGTTATACAAAGTGGGGGAGACCTTCTGCTCAGTGGCTTTTATACTATTGATCACCCACCGCTGATCGAGGCTTTCAGTAGCTTTTCCCTTTTGAGAAAAACCGAAAAGGACGAATGGACTCTACTACATCTGCAAAAGAATTGATCACCTGTTATTGTAAAAAATGCTATGATATTATTAGACGGCAATCTCACCGCTTCGGCTATTAAAAAAGAAATCGCAGAAAAAGTGCAGCGATTGATCGCCGAAGGAAAATCTGTTCCTCATCTCGCAGCCGTATTGGTGGGTGAGAATGGAGCCAGCCTGACGTATGTAAATGCGAAGGTAAAAGCCTGTGAAGAAGTCGGGTTCCGTTCCACGCTGATTCACAAACCGGAAAACATCAGTGGGGAGGAGTTGCTGGAAATTATTGAACAGTTGAACAGCGATCCATCCATTGATGGTTACATTGTACAGCAGCCGCTTCCTTTGCATATTAGTGAACAACAGATACTTTTAGCCATTGATCCTGCTAAAGATGTTGATGGCTTTCACCCGGAAAATGTCGGGAGAGTGGCGCTGGGTCTTCCAGGACATATTCCTGCAACACCTTATGGGATTATTCGCCTTCTGGATCATTACGGAGTTGAAACCGAGGGTAAAAATGCCATAGTGCTCGGACGCTCACATATCGTGGGATTGCCGATGGCCATTTTGCTGCAGCGCAATGAATATCCCGGCAATTGCACTGTTACTATTGCACACAGCCGCACAAAAGATATCGCAAACCTCTGCCGCTCGTCAGATATCATCGTGGCAGCAATCGGAAAGCCCGGATTTGTCACTGCAGATATGGTAAAGGAAGGTGCTGTGGTAATAGATGTTGGCATCACGAGGCTGCCGGATGCATCGAAGAAAAGCGGCTTCCGGCTGAAAGGCGATGTTGATTTTGATGCGGTGGCACCAAAGACATCTTTTATCACTCCCGTTCCCGGCGGAGTAGGGCCGATGACGATTGTCTCTCTTTTGTCCAATACATTGATAGCATCTGCAAAAAGGTAGTTTTGTTCGACAGAGACCTTAGCAAAAAGGAAACTCTGTGAAATTCAGCAAAGTATAATGGATTAGAAATTTCCTGTTGATGGCGGGAAAAAAAATAGGAGCCATGATTGCTGAAAAAATAACACTCTCCAAAGCTAGAAAGTATCTTTTATGGTCGGTGACACTTGTCTCTGTATGGTGTCTTCTAAAGCCGTAAAAACTCCGGCTGGCATTCGTTCTACTCAAATCACCTAAGGGGGTGATATGTTTGTAGATATGATGCCGACGGTTGTGCTAAGTCCTCTAAGTGAACCCCAAATCCTCATTGATAAAAATCATTGCAGCCTTCCGGCGAGGAGTTTTGCGGAAAGGTCGCGAGAAATATATAGTCGCGGAGCCACCACCTATATTCGATCGCGAGCTAGTCCAGAGCGGAGCGGGAGGCGGGGGGTATGCGGCTTGAGAATATCAAAAAAACATTTTGTACCCTCCGGCTTTTTTCCTTCGAAATGGAAATTATTGAGCGACGGAGTTTTCCTCGATAAAAGATTGATCTAATTTTTTGGGGAAACTCAGGCCGTAAGGCCCCGCCTCCCCTTCCGATCTAAGAAAGCTCGCGGCGCGTGTAGTTGGATAGATTTTGTCTTTTCTGTTTTTCGCGACCTTTCTAAGGCTCGTCAGTGGGAGGCTGTATTCGATTTTTCTTGTTTGGATATTCCGCTTTTCTGAAAAAAATATCTTGTATCAGCAC
>JADLBA010000214.1 GCA_020848015.1 Crocinitomicaceae bacterium
GAAAAATATATCCGCAAATAAACAGAGTTCTGATACCTGATGGATTATTTCGCACACCCTACTTCGGTCATTGACGAGGGCTGCTCCATTGGAAAGGGCACAAGGATATGGCACTTTTCACACGTGATGTCCGGATGCTCGATGGGAGAAAACTGCAATCTCGGACAAAATGTTGTAGTAAGCCCCCAAGTAAGCCTCGGTAGCAGAGTGAAGGTTCAGAATAATGTCAGCATCTATACCGGTGTGGTTTGCGAGGACGATGTATTTCTTGGCCCTTCCTGTGTTTTTACCAATGTAATCAATCCTCGCAGCGCGATTGTGCGCAAGAGTGAATTCCAAAAAACAATTGTGAGAAAAGGGGCGAGCATAGGGGCAAATGCCACTATCGTGTGCGGAATCGAAATCGGTGAATATGCCATGATTGGTGCGGGTACAGTAATCACAAAAAATGTGTTACCCTTTGCGCTGATGGTCGGAAATCCCGGAAAACAAATTGGATGGGTAAGTAGAAACGGGCTTCGACTTCATTTCAATAATGAGGGTATGGCAGAGTGTCCTGAAACGGGGGAGGGCTATCGCAAAAGTGATGAAGGCGAAGTTACTCTCCTTCATAAAAATAATAATACGGCGACGAAATAGAATTACTTAACGTGAAAATGAGCGTGATGAATAAAACAATTTATGACCAGTTGATCAATAAAGAAACTGCCATCTGTGTGGTTGGTCTTGGTTATGTGGGCTTGCCTCTTGCGCTGGAGTTTGCAAGAAATACGCGTGTTATCGGGTTCGACATCAACGAAGAGAGAATCGGCATGATGCGCAATCATATTGATCCATCCAGAGAGTTGGAAAAATCTGACTTTAAAGATCGCGATGTCTCGTTCACTTCAAAAATAGAGGAGATCAAGGATGCCCGGTTCTATATCGTAGCGGTTCCGACACCTATCAATAATATGAATCTTCCGGATCTTGGGCCGGTGCTGGCAGCCTCTCGCACCGTAGGAAAGGCTCTGAAAAAAGGAGATTATGTGGTCTATGAATCTACTGTTTATCCAGGCTGTACCGAAGATGATTGTGTCCCAATTCTCGAAGAACTTTCGGGGTTGAAAATGGGAACAGACTTTAAAGTAGGATATTCTCCCGAACGCATCAATCCCGGTGATAAAGTGCATACGCTGCGTACTATTACCAAAGTCGTAAGTGGGTGCGATGCCGAAGCACTCGAACAAGTGAGCAATGTATATAAGATTGTAGTAGATGCCGGTGTTTTTCCGGCGACAAGCATCAAGGTTGCGGAAGCCTGTAAGATCACCGAAAATACTCAGCGCGATGCCAATATTGCCCTGGTCAACGAACTCAGCCTTATACTGAACAAAATGGGAATCAGTACTCTCGATGTGCTCGAAGCCGCCGGAAGTAAGTGGAATTTTCTCAAATTCTCACCTGGTCTTGTCGGCGGCCATTGCATTGGTGTGGACCCATATTACCTCGTTTACAAAGCAAAGAAAATCGGCTATTATTCGAAGGTGATTAGTTCTGCACGGTACATCAACGATTCGATGGGATTTTATGTAGGAAAAGAAACCGTCAAAAAAATTCTTGAACTCGGACACAACGCACTCGAATCAAAAGTGCTCGTGATGGGCGCAACATTCAAGGAAAACGTGAGCGATATCCGTAACTCCAAGGTGGTAGATATTATCCGCGAACTGGAATCATTCAGTGTACAGGTAGATATTATTGACCCTTATGCCGACAGCAAAGAGTTGAAGGATGAATATGGCTTTGGCCTCATAAAAGAACCTGCGCCCGGAGAGTACGATGCCATCGTGGTAGCGGTTCCACACGACCAATTTAAAAGCCTCGATGAAACATATTTCAAATCTCTGCTGAAAGGTGGTATGGGAGTAATTATGGATATCAAAGGGATATACAGAAACAAATTCAAAGAGTTGGTTTATTGGTCGCTGTAAAGCAATCATTGATTCCGGTCTTGTGGGTCTTCACTGTCTGCTAAGAAATCTTCATTTTGACACGTACTCGCGCTCATTTATTATACCATTTCTTAATACTGATTAATCCAATTGGTATATGAAAAAAATAACCGAACTGGCAATTTTTTTTCGGTATCCTTCGTATGTAATTCAATCTGATGTGAAATAAATTCACTGACTTGTGCTATGGATATATGTAGTTTTCCTGAAAAAGTTCGTTTTATTTTCCAGCATATTTTCTCTGCGGGGTTTAACTCGGACGAATAGGGAGGAATAAAGAGAAGGCAAATATTTTCCTGAATAACCCGTCTTTGAGATTTGCGGAATACTCCATTATGAGGTGGGAAAATTTTTCTCTTTTGGCTTTGCGATGGGTTGGGCTTGAGTGTCGGGCACAACCAAATGTGCAAAATACGGGCAGGCAGAAAATAACTGACGATAATTCTGGATTAACTTTTCTCCTTCACCATGACCATAGTCGCTGTTTATCAGGCTATTCTTTTGATTTCACCGGCCGCATTTCTCATCACATCATACACCCTATCGAGTTCGGTATCTGTAATACAATAAGGGGGCATTGTATAAAGCACATTTCCAAGCGGCCGTAGCAATACCCCTCTTTCGAGTGCAAAACGATAAAGATGATCACGCACAGAACTGAAATACGAATATCCACCGGGATTATTCATCTCTAAAGCAAGAATGGTTCCCGTTTGCCTTACATCATTGATGCCATCCATTCCCTGCATTTCGGCGGCAAAGATCTGGTGTCTCTTTTGTATCCGGGCAATCTGTTCCGCGCATTCAGTGCCATTCAATAGGTGAAGGTTGGCAATCGCCGCAGCACAGGCAAGTGGATTGGCAGTGTAGGAATGACCATGAAAGAGTGCTTTTGTCTTGTCATCATCATAGAATGCATCGAATATCTTTTCCGTAGAAACAGTGACACCGAGAGGCATAAATCCTCCTGTGATACCTTTTGAAAGGCAGATAATATCGGGTTGTTGACGGAGGTATTGAATCGCAAATGTTTTCCCTGTTCTTCCAAAACCGGTCATCACCTCATCGGCAATACAGAAAATATTTTCTTCAGAACAAGCACTCATCAACTGATCGAGATATTCGGGCCGGTGCATCAGCATACCACCTGAACCCTGCACCAGCGGCTCAAAAATGAATGCTGCGATGGTTCCTTCTGATGCCAGGTTCCTTATGCGGATTTTAATATCACCGACATTACTTTCGTCCGGAACCGGAATGGTGCTTACTTCAAAAAGATGAGAATGAAAGGGAGCATTGAAAGCACTTTTTGCGCCTACACTCATTGCTCCGAAAGTATCACCATGATACGCATTTTCGAATGCAATTAGTTTTGTTTTTTTTCTTTCTCCCTGATTATACCAATACTGAAGAGCCATCTTGACGGCCACTTCTACTGCGGTAGATCCATTATCAGAGAAAAACACTTTTGAAAAATCGCCTCCCAGCATTTCTGTCAGCAGCTCAGCGAACTTCACTGCCGGGCGGTGCGTAAATCCGGCAAAAATCACGTGCTCCATTTCCATTGCCTGCCGGGAAATACCTTCTGCAATAACCGGGTGAGCATGACCGTGAAGATTGACCCACCACGAAGAAATAGCATCAATGAATACCCTGCCATCGGCAGCGTATAGCAACGTATCCTTTGCCCGTTCAACCAATACGGGAGGATCAGCAGTTTTCATCTGCGTAAACGGATACCAGACAGATTGATCCTTCACTTATAAACGATTAATTAAAATATCTGAGTGCAAAGTACCGGCAAACTTCCTGATAGATTCGCTCCCCAAGTTCTCAAACCACGGGATCGAAAATAAAAGGGGAAAGCCGGTATAGTTTAAAATGTATTTTTCCGATACTCTGTTTTTTTCTCCGGTAAAAACAATTCCGCAAACAGGAATATTCCGTATTTTCAAAGCCTCGCAACTGAGTAGCGAATGATTAATGCTTCCGAGATAATTGTTTGAAACGAGTATAACAGGGAATGCAAGATGCTGTATTAAATCAATATTCAGAAATTTTTTTCCCAACGGACTCATCAGACCTCCTGCGGTTTCGATAACAATATCATTCGAGGAAAACGGTAAAAGGATTTTGTGCTTTTCAATAATAACACTGTCCTGCTCCGCAGCATAGTGAGGAGACGCAGCAGTTGAAAGACGGTAACTTTCAGGATGAATTACACACGAAGGATGATCAACATGATCTCTGATAAAGTGACTGTCGGAATTTTCCAGATCACCCGCCTGAACAGGCTTCCAGTAATCATATCCCAGCAACTGGCATAACACCGCCGAACAAATAGTTTTTCCAATTCCCGTGTGAATACCGGCAATGATGATGCTCATGATAAAAATGAGTTTGTTTCTGCGAGCAATCCATCTATTTCTTCACGACTGTTAAATGTGTGGATACAAATGCGCAGACGTTCAGTCCCCGTAGGAACGGTAGGCGATAAAATTGCCTTTGCGAAATACCCCTTTTCAAACAGGTGATCCGAAAGTGCTTTCGCCTTATAATTATCACCAATGATAATCCCCTGTATCGGAGAATAACTTTCAATAAATTTCAACTTCTCCAATTTACCGCAGGCAACCCTGAAATAATTTACCAGCGCGTTTAGCTCACTCCTCAATGCTGTGGGTAAAAGTTTATATGCTTTCTGAACTTGCAAAAAAACAACAGGAGGCAATGCAGTAGAATATATAAATGACCTCGCAAAGTTGATGAGATAATCGCGAAGAATCAGATTTCCGGCTACTGCAGCACCGTGCAGTCCCAGAGCCTTTCCAAATGTATAAACGCACGCAAATACATCATTGTTCAACCCTTGCATATTCACAAGCCCCTCCCCTTTCATCCCTTTGATGCCGGTAGCATGAGCTTCATCCACTATCAGCAGAGCATTATGGCTTTTGCAGACTTCAGCAATTTCTGTCAGAGGAGCCTCATCTCCCTCCATTGAATAAACCGATTCAACCGCAACGATCTTTCTTCCTTTGGCCTGTTGTATTTTTTTTTCAAGATCATTTACATCATTGTGTGCAAACCGGTAGCGCGCTGCATGGCTGAGTCGCATACCATCAATGACACTTGCATGGATGTACTCGTCAGCAATAAAGGAATCATCCTTGCCTGCTATGCACGAAAACAAACCGAGATTAGCGGCATACCCTGAGTTGAAGATGAGTGATGATTCAAATCCATGAAAACGGGCGATGATATTTTCTGTTTCTTCAGCAAGAGATGAATTGCCGGTAATAAGCCGAGACCCTGTGGCTCCAAAATGCCGTAGCTCTTCCGGTAACTGTTTAAGTTCCGGGCAACGTGAAAATCCGAGATAATCATTAGAGCTGAAATCAATCTTGTTTTCAGCTACCACTAAGAAACGCAAAAGGCCACGATCCTTACGATCTTCAAGTTTTGAGATAAAATAGTTATTGTGTTCTTTTGAAGTATGCACCTCACGCCTGAATTTCGGACGGCGTTTGCTCTACCCCTTTGAAAGGCCGGCGGGTGGTAAGACCCAATATTTTGAACATCTGCATATCGCAGTCGAAATCAGGGTTCGGAGTAGTCAACAACTTTTCACCGGCAAAAATAGAATTCGCTCCCGCCATGAAGCACAATGCCTGCTCTGCAATACTCATTTGATTTCTTCCGGCAGAAAGACGAACCATACTTTTTGGCATAATAATCCGGGCAGTAGCAATCATCCTCAGCATTTCATCAATATTTACCCGCGCATTATTTTCAAGCGGAGTTCCTTCAACAGGTACCAGAGCGTTGATCGGCACAGAATCGGGATGTGTCTCCATCGTAGAAAGAGTGTGCAACATTTTTACACGGTCATCATCGGTTTCTCCAAGTCCTACTATACCTCCACAACACACGCTGAGCTTTGCTTTTCTGACATTATTCAGGGTTTCGATGCGGTCTTCGAAGGTACGTGTAGTGATGATATTTCCATAGTTCTCGCTGGAGGTATCAATATTGTGATTATAGGCAAAACAGCCTGCCTCTTTCAACTTCTCCGCCTGCTCATAAGTCAGCATACCCAGCGTACAGCACACTTCGAGTCCCATATCATTGACCTCTGAAACCATTTCGAGAATACGATCAAAATCGCTGTTGTCTCTCACCTCTCTCCAGGCTGCCCCCATACAGAGCCTCGTCGCACCATTGGCTATTGCCTCTGTGGCTCTTTCCTTTACTTTTTCTACCGTCATTAATGGGTGAACCTCAATATCGGTGTGGTAGCGCGCCGCCTGCGGGCAATAAGCACAATCTTCCTTGCATCCTCCGGTTTTTATGGAGACGAGGTTGCTGATCTGAACCTCCCCGTACGATTCATTTTCACGGTGAACCCGTGCTGCTTCGAATACCAGATCCAGCAACGGGAGATCGTATATTTCCTTTATCTCTTCTAATTTCCAGTCAGTGCGTACTACCATAACGATGATAAAAGTTTCGGACAAATGTAAACTGATTTAACCCCGATAACGCAATTAACATGATTTCCGTGGAGTCAGCCAGGGAAAAAGCCCTCGCCATTCAACTGTGATAAAAATGGCAGTGGGAGTTTTGCGCCAGACAATAAACATCAGTTCTGCCACACCAGCAGCGTATATTTGTCGCGATGAAAAAAAACATTCTCGTTACAGGCGGAGCGGGCTTTATCGGCTCACATGTTGTCCGGCTACTGGTCAATGAGCATCCGGAATATAAAATTGTCAACCTAGACAAGTTGACCTATGCCGGTAATTTGTCCAATCTCAATGATATCGCCGGCAAACCGAATTACACATTCATAAAAGGAGATATTTGCGATGTCACTCTCATCTCTTCTGTTATTACTACACACGATATTAGCCACATTATTCACCTTGCCGCAGAAAGCCACGTTGACCGCAGCATTCTCAATCCGCTGGAGTTCATTCAAACCAACGTACTCGGTACAGCTACCCTGCTGGATGCTGCGATAAAAGCCTGGAGCGGAAATATGGAAGAAAAACTTTTTTACCATATTTCTACCGACGAGGTATTTGGCAGCCTTGGGAGTATGGGCTATTTTTCTGAAACAACACCCTATAATCCACACAGTCCGTACTCTGCGAGCAAGGCATCCAGCGATCATTTAGTAAGAGCTTACCACGATACTTTTGGACTTCCAGTGGTGCTATCCAATTGCAGCAACAATTTCGGAAGCCATCAATTTCCCGAAAAACTCATTCCCCTGATGATAGACCATATCCGGAACAACAAGCCCCTGCCGGTGTATGGCAAAGGTGAAAATGTGCGCGACTGGCTATGGGTAGAAGATCATGCGAAAGCTATCTCCGCTGTTCTGCATAAAGGAAAAAACGGACATACCTATTGCATTGGAGGAAACAATGAATGGAAAAATATTGACCTTGTAAAAACGCTGTGTGCGGTGCTGGATGTAAAACTGGAGCGAAGACCGGGCACATCCGAAAAACTGATCGCCTATGTTACTGACAGACCTGGACATGATGCCCGTTATGCTATTGATGCATCAAAAATACAAAATGAACTTGGATGGTCTCCTACTCCTGATTTTAAGTGGGCATTAGAAAAAACAGTGGACTGGTATCTTGCAAATGACGCATGGCTTACAGAGGTTACTTCCGGTGAATACAGAAAATATTACGAAGCACAGTATGCCAACAGATAAAATGACCGAATGTCCTTTCTCAATAAAATAATACGCAAAAAAAAAGAAGCCGAAGAACTTTTTTCCGATCTCGGATTGATCGGTGTAGATATGCACAGCCATTTTATCCCGGGCATTGATGACGGTGCACAAAAAATCGAACAGTCTGTTTCGTTGATTCGTGCAATGAAAGAATTCGGATATAGAAAGGTGATTACAACCCCTCATGTTTATACCGATCTCTATCCAAATACCTCAGAGATTATTCTTGAGGGATTGAAAAAAGTAAAAGATGAACTGCTGCAGCAGCACATAGAAATGGAAGTCGCTGCGGCTGCTGAATATTATTCCGACGAGAATTTTGAAACCCTGATTGATCAAAAAAAATTACTCAGCTTCGGAAAAAACTATGTGCTCTTTGAAATATCTTTCATGGATGAACCTCCGAACCTTGGGCGTATCATTTTCAACCTGCAGGCACAGGGATACAAACCCGTGCTGGCTCACCCCGAACGGTATGAATACTGGAACGGGAATTTTGATAAATATGAGTCGCTGGCAGATAAAGATGTGTTTCTCCAACTCAACATCAACAGTCTGACAGGAAACTACGGCTCTGATGTAAAACGAACATCAGAAAAACTGATTGATGCTGGGCTGATCAGTTTTATTGGTAGTGATTGCCATCACGACGGACACCTGACGTTGATGCATAGTGCCAGAAAAAGTGCCGCCCTAAATAAATTGATACGGTCGGGAAAACTACTCAACAATTCACTTTGAGCAAACCTCATTAAAGAGGCTATTCCACTACTCTCCCGCAAGTTTTAGTTTTAAACCGTCGAGTTCTTTCGTAAGATGGATCTGACATGCCAGCCGACTGTTGCTTTTTACAAAAAAAGCCTGATCCAGTGCCGCATCTTCATTATCACTTTTTGCAGGAAGGAGATGATCAGAAAGTACATACACCTGACAACTGGCGCACATGGCCATTCCGCCACAAGTGCCTTCTACCGGTAATTCATAACTTTTACACAACTCCATCACATTCATATTCATGTCGGTGGGTGCCTCGAGCAAATGTTCCTTTCCTTCGCGATCAATGACTGTTACATGAATGATGTTTTCCATTGATAATTTTTTCTGTCAGAATCCTTGTATTCCGTTGACGGTAGTATATTTTAAAACATAATTTTTATCGGGGTAAATCCGCTTGAAGGCACTTTGCACCATCAACGTTGCTTCGTGAAAGCCGCAGAGAATGAGCTTGAGCTTGCCCGGATATGTATTGATGTCGCCGATAGCATAAATACCCGGAACATTGGTACTGTAATCGAATGTGTCAACCTCGATTGAATTTTTATCAATGTTCAACCCCCATTCCGCAAGCGGGCCTAATTTTGGAGAAAGCCCAAAGAGCGGAAGCCAGTGGTCGGTCTGTAAAATAGATTCGCCCTCCGGCTGATGTTGAACGGTGAGCTCCCCCAGTATTCCATTTCCACCCACTCTGGTTACTTCCGCGTCGGTAAGCAGTTTGATTTTTCCTCCCGCCGACATATCCAGCACTTTTTGCACACTGTCAGGATGTCCGCGGAAACTTTTACTCCTGTGGATCAGCGTCACTTCTTTAGCGACCCCGTTGGCAAGATAAATAGACCAGTCCAGCGCTGAATCACCGCCACCGCTGACTGCCACTCTTTTCCCTTTATAAAACTCAGGATCCCTCACAATGTATTCAACCCCCTTGTCTTCGAATTGCTCAATATTGGGTATGGGTGGTTTTCTCGGTTCAAAACTCCCCAAACCACCCGCAATAGCGATAACCGGAGCTTTGTGCAAGGTGCCACGGCTGCCGGTGACAATAAAAAATTTTCCGTCTTCTGTTTTTTCTACTTTCTCTGCACGCTCACCAAGAGTAAATCCCGGTTTGAAAGGCTCTGCCTGTTTCATCAGATGTTGGACGAGGTCGCCCGCCAGTATCTCAGGAAACCCTGGTATATCATAAATAGGCTTCTTAGGGTATATTTCAGTGAGCTGCCCACCTGGTTGCGGCAGCGCATCAATCAGGTGACAGTGAAGTTTCAGCAATCCGGCCTCAAACACCGTAAAAAGCCCGCAAGGCCCGGCTCCGATGATGAGGATGTCCGTTTCAATCATTCCTGTAAAAAATTGTTGGCAAAAGTAAGATAAACAAGGATCGAAGGATATTTGTTTGCGTGATAAGCTATATTGACCTGAACTGCCTGTAATAGTTTATCTCGTATTCTATTAGAATCCAAACATAAATGTAATGTCAATGATACCACCTCCCATATTGGTCAAGGTCAAAATGAAAAAATCAGAGAAATATACTGCTATTAACGAAAGTATCTCTGAGGATGATTATGACCTCACAGAGAGCATAGTATCCATGCTATACATTGGCGATACTGGGAAGAGAAAATACCTGGAGGAAAAGGATATTTTTTCCGATATTATGAACCGACACGATAACTTAGGGCAGCAAAGAATGCTACTTCGACCCGCAAACCAAATTCTTGAGCCCCCCCTAATCAACACGCCCCTGTGATAAAGTATCGCGAAGCAATCTATGCTCCACCTGGTTCGATATATCTTCGGCAACCCAACGGTATCGGCAAAATTCCTTACCTTTGGATAAAGTGGTTTGCCGCAACCAAAAATGCACAAAATCCGTTTTATAGCTGATAGTTAGAATATTCCAGAAATTAATATATGACCTATAAGTTACGCTTTTTTTTAGTATTGATTCTTTTTCTCATCTCCGTTGCAAACTTTGCTCAAGGAGTGAGATTGAGCGATAGCCCCGGCGACCCCGCAGACCCCTCCGCTCTCCTCGAAATCCGTTCTACCACACAGGGCTTACTTCTCTCAAGAATGACCCAAGAGGAAAGAGATGCTATTCCCAACCCCGCAATGGGGCTTGTGATCTACAACACTGCAACAAATTGTATTAACGTGTTTAACGGCACCGACTGGACAGAATTATGCAACCTCATAGAACCATCGCTGGAAGTAGAAGTACAACTAATGACAACCGAACAGCGCGACAATATTAGCAATCCATCTGCCGGCCTCACCATTCTCAACACCACTACCGGATGCACAAATATTTTTGACGGATCAACCTGGTTAGAGTTCTGCAGCCCCGTTCCTCTTTCTCCAGAAGTGGAAATCCAACTGATGACCACTGTGCAGCGCGATGCAATTATA